>JADCGN010000113.1 GCA_020249005.1 Alphaproteobacteria bacterium | reverse complement strand
CCCCACGGGCTTGGCCAGGCCTTGGGGGGCGATTGCCCGACCCCCTGTGGCCGCGTGCCGAAACCTCTTACGCTTTCAACACCCAGTACTGCTCGGGTAAGTAAGGCTGCAGCGCCTTGGGCATGATGATAGAACCATCGGCCTGCTGGTTGTTTTCCACAATCGCCACAATCGGGCGGCAGACGGAAACCGCCGTGCCGTTCAGCGTCGCGGCGTACTGCAGCTTGCCCGCCTCGTCGCGGTAGCGGATATTCAAGCGCCGCGCCTGGAACTCGGTGCAATTGCTGGTGCTGGTGATTTCCCCCCAATCGCCCGTGCCGTTGCGCGCGGGCATCCAGGCTTCAAGGTCAAACTTCCGGTAGGCCGCGGCGCCCAAGTCGCCCGCCGCGATTTCCAGCACGCGGTACGGAATTTCCAGCGCATCGTAGATTTCCTGCTCCAGGCGGCGCAGCTCCAGGTGGTGTGCCTCGGCCTCTTCCGGCTTACAAATCACCACCATCTCGGCTTTGGTGAACTGGTGCACGCGGTAAATCCCGCGCGTGGCGCTGCCGTGCGCGCGCTCGCTGCGGAAGCAGTGGCTCAGCCCCGCGTACTTAATCGGTTGGCTCAGGTCGACCACCTCATCGGCATGCATGCCCACCAGCGTAATCTCGCTGGTGGCGATGAGGTTCAAGTCGTGGTCTTCCAAATGGTAGGTATTGCTTTCATTGCCGCGCGGCACAAAGCCCGCGCCCACCATCAGGCTGTCGCGCACCAAGTCGGGCGTAATCACCGGCGTGTAACCCGCCTTCATGATGTGGTCGAGCGCAAAGCGGGTCAGCGCCAGCTCCAGCAACGCCCCCGCGCCCGTAAAGTAATAGAAGCCGCTGCCCGCCACCTTGGCCCCGGCCGCCAGGTTCAGCATGCGGTGCTTTTCCATCAGCGTGATGTGGTCTTGCACGGGAAAATCGAACTGCCGAATCGGCGTCTTGCCGCGCGCGATATCCAGGCTGCACTCCTCACCGCCCGCCGGGCTGGCCGGGTCGGTCAGGTTCGGGATGGTGAGGTAAATCTCGTGCGCCTGCGCTTCCACCTGCTTCAACTGCTCGTTCAGCGTGGCTTCCCGGCTTTTCAGCTGTTGGCCTTGCGCACGTTTTTCTTCCACCGGCGCCGCCGATTTGGCCAGCGCATTGGCCTCTGCCCGCACCGCTTCCACCTGCTGCAACAGCGCTTTACGCGCGCCTTCCAAACGCACAAACTCATCCAGCCGCACGCTCATGCCACGGTTGGCGATGTTGGTTTGGATCAGGTCGAGATTTTCGAGAATAAATTTACGGTCCAGCATGGGCCGCAAATTAGCCTTTTTTGCGCTGTTTCTCAAGCAATTTTCCGCTTAAAATCGCCGCTTCGTACAACAGCAGCAACGGCACGGCCAACACCGTTTGGCTGAGCGGGTCGGGCGGGGTGGCAAACGCCGCCACCACAAACACCCCCACAATCACCCAACGCCGCGCCGCCGCCAGCTGTGCGGGCGTGATGAACCCCAACGCCATGCTCAGCACCAGCACCACCGGCAGGTTGAACGCCGCCCCCACCACGCCCAACAACGTGAACAGAAAGCCCAGGTAATCCGCCAAGCGCGGCTGCGCCAACACGCCGGGCTGGGCAAAGCCCAACAGGTAATCCAACACCAGCGGCACCAAGGCATAGAAGGCAAACGCCGCCCCGGCATAGAACAGCACCGGCACCGCCGCCAGCGCGGGCCAGAGCACCCGACGCTCATGCGCATACAGCCCCGGCGCCAAGAAGGCCCAGATTTGCCAAAAAAACAACGGCAGCGCCAACAAAAAGCCGCCCCAGCCCGCCACCCGCAGGTAGGTAAAAAACAATTCCGCCACCGCCGTGGTTTGCACCGCCGTGCCGTGCAGCGGCTGCAGCAAGAAATTTAACACCGCTTCCTTAAAGATAAACAACAGCACCATCAGCGCCAGCATCGCGGCACAGGTCAGCAGCAGGCGCCGCCGCAGTTCACCCCAATGGTTCATTGCGGGCCGTCTTTCGGGCCCTTTGCGGCTTGCTCGGCCTGTTCCAGCCAGCCCTCGTACATCCCTTGCAAGTTGCGCCGGGCGGTGGCGCTCCACAGGCCCAATTGGCGCATGAAAGCGGGCAGGTCGCTGGGTTTCAGCACCAGCAAGGCCACCACGGCCACCACCAGAATTTCCGTAAACCCCACCTCAGGGAGCATCGGCCCCCTCCCCCTTACTTGCTGCCGTTAGGCCTTGCGGCGTTTGGGCTTGGCCGCTGCCTTGCTGGCCACTTTGGCCGCCGGCTTCTTGGCCACCGTGGCTTTGGCAACAGACTCTTTGGCCTTAACCGTTTTGGTGGTCGGTTTTTCGCTGGCACCCTCCTTAAAGGCGTTCACGCCCTTGCCCAGCTGGCCCATCACTTCCGGCAGCTTGCCGGCGCCAAACACCAAAAACACAATCACCAAGATAATCAGCAGTTCCGGTAAGCCAATGCCCATAATGTTATCTTTCTATTGGTTACAACTGTACCTCAAGCGGGGCGTATTGCAAATCGGCCCAACGGATTTTCCCCTGCAGCAGGTAGCCAAAAATGCCATAGTACTCGGTCAGCGCTTCGCTGGTCAGCAACAGCCCATAGGCACTGGGCAGCCACGGCCGCAGCCCACGGTTGGTGGGCACGGCGATGGCCGGCGCCGGGATGGGGTCAATCCCCCGCGCCCGGAACGCCGCCAAAGCGCGGGGCATATGAATATCGGTGGTGACCAGCACCACATTGCGCAGCCCGCGGGCGTTAAAAATCGGCGCCAGCTGCACGGCGCTTTCGGCGGTGTCGGTGCTCACCTCTTCCAGCTCGGTGGGGGTCACCTCGCTGCGGTGGCGGGCAAAGAATTCGGCCAGCACCCGCGCCTCGGAAGGCGCCTGCACGCCTTGCGTGTAGCCGCCGCTGATGATCACCGGAATGCGCAAATCAATCGCGCGCTGCAATTCATACGCCAGCATCAGGCGCTGCAGGCTTTCCGGCTTGGGCAACCAGCCAATCGGCCCGGCGTTGTTGATGCCCCCTGTTAGCACCACAATCGCTTGCACTTCCGCCGGGTTGCTCAGGCTGCGGCCATGAATCAAGCCCGCCAAGGAGATCTGCAACAGCTGGCCCGTTACGGGCAGGCTGCACACCCATAAAAAAGCCAACAGGCCGCCCAAGGTCGCAACCCCTTGAACGCCTTTCAGCCCGCCCTGGTAGCGGCGGCGCCAGGCCACCACCGCCAACGCCGCCAAGGCACAGAGCACCAGCCCCAAGGGCAACAGCAGGAAGGTTACCAGCAACTTCACACCGTGCAAGGTGCGTCAATCCCGGCCGGACGGGAAGCCCAAAGGGCGCGGAAGCGGGCAATTTTCTCGGCGGCTTCAATCTCGCTCAACGCCGGAGGCAAGGTCAAATTGGCCACATAGGCGTGGGCCGTGGGGCTTAACGCGGGCAACATTGCCGCCTGCAGCGCGTGGAAATTTTCCTCATCCCAAAACGTTCCCGCCATGCCGTGCTTGATGACGGAGAGTGCGGCAATCACGCCGTCACATCCCGCCGCCAAGGCCGCTGCGGCGCGCGCGGCATAAGGGCCCTTAAGGGCGTGCATGCCCAAATCATCGGCCAGCACCAGCCCACGGTGGCCCCATTGCTGTTTCATCATGCCCAAAATTTTCGGGGAAAAGGTGGCTGCATGGGCCGCATCCCACGCCGGGTAGCGAATGTGCGCCGTCATGATAAAATCGGCCTCGGGCGCCAACGCGGCAAAGGGTTGGGCATCGTGCGCCAAGGTGGCGGCGTCGGCGTCGACGGTGGGCATTTCCACGTGGGTATCGGCACTGGTGCGGCCATGGCCCGGCGCGTGCTTGATGCAATTGAAGCATCCGCCGGCCCGCACGCCGCGCAGGAACGCCCGCCCCAGCGTGGTGACCACGGCCGGGTCGGCCGCAAAGGCCCGGTTGCCGATAATCGCGTGGGTTTCCGGCAGCGCTAAATCCAAGCAAGGCCCCAGCAGCCATGTCGCCCCCACCTCACGCAGTTGATGCGCCAGCAGCGTGGCGTGCAGCTCCACCATCTCTTCCGCTGCCGCAGGGTTCACCGCATACCACTGGCCGTACGCCTGAACGGGGGGCAAGCGGCCGCCAAAGGTGAGGCGCTGCACCCGGCCACCTTCCTGGTCAACCGCAATCAACGGTGCGGCCGTACCGCTTAGTGCCGCCAATTCGGCGGTGAGTTCCCGCATCTGGTCGGGCGATTCAATACTGCGCGCGAAGAGAATGAAGCTGAACGGCCGCCGGGTGCGGATGAAATCGCGTTCGGCTTCGGTCAACACCATACCGCCGATCCCCAACATGAGTGGGGCCAAAGCTTGGCTCACGCACTTACCTTTCGCTCGTTACCAAGGTCACCGTTACTTGCCCACCGGGAAGCACGGCTGGCTGCCCAGCTTATCGCACACGCTCTGGGCCGCCGCACGCGTGGCAAGGCCGGTAAACTGCACGCGGTAGCGTTGCCCACCCGGCGCCGGCACCACCCGAATGGCGAGCGGCTTGAGCGCACTGAATTTGGCTTGCAATTGCTTGGCGGTAGCTTGCGCATCGGCCTGGCCACCCACCGCGGCCAGCTGCACCGACCAGCTCCCCACCGGCTTCGCCGCAGCGGCCTCATCGGGCTTGGACGCCACCGGTTTGGCAACCTCAGTCGCTTTGGGCGCCGAAGCTTCCGCCGTCTCGGCCGGCGCGGCGCGGGGCGGTGTTACCTGGGTTGGGGTCACGGTCGGCATCTTCACCACCGGCGTGGCGGCGGGTTGCGGCGCCTTTTCGTTCACTTGCGCCACCGTGGTGGGGGTAACAGTCTCGGTGGGGCTGGCCACCACCGCGGCAAAGCTGCTGGCTGCAGCGGCCCCGGTGGCGGGGGCTGCCACCGCCTCGGCAGCGGTGGCGGTCACGGCATCGGCGGGCGTGGAGGCGGTGCCTTCCAGCAAATCGAACACCAACTTATCTTGGTTTGGGAATTCCAAGCCACCGGGGCTCTCGGGCCGGGTTTTCAACGCTTGGGTGGGGGCTTCCACCAAGGGTGGTTCCAGCTGCGCGGTGCGGATTTCCTCGCGCTTCAAAAACGCATAGATCGCCATCGCCACAAAGCCGCAGGCCACCAAAGAAACCAGGCTGAGCTTCAGCCATTTGTAGAGGAAGGGACTCATACCCCGCACCCTACGCAAGCGCGCCCACGCTGCCTAGGTTTGGCGCGGCCAAGCGGCCAGTTTACATACTCTCTGGTGCCGAAACGCCACACAGGCCCAAGCTATCGGCCAGAATCGCCTTGGCCGCTGCCGCCAACTGCAGACGCGTGGTGGTGGCCGCGGGTGCGGCCTCATCCAACCATTTTTCCGCCGCATACCAGCCGTGCACGGCGGTGGCCAATTGGGTGGCATAGGTCGCCAGGCGGTGCGGTTCTAAAGCGCGCGCGGCCTGCTCGATCAGCGCGGGGTAAATCAACAGCAGCCGCGCCACGGCCAAGGCCGCAGGCGTCAGCGCGGCCGGATCAAGGTCACCGAATGCGGGTTGCGTCGGAGGTAGCGGCAAACCCAACTGCATGGCCTGGCGGGCCACACTGGCCAGCCGTGCATGGGCGTATTGGGCATAGAACACGGGGTTTTCCATGTTCTTTTCCACCGCCTTGGCGAGATCAAACACCAACGGTGTGGTGGGCTTCACCCCCAGCATCGCAAAGCGGAAGCTATCCGCCCCCACCTCGGCCAGTACGTCGCTCAGCAGCACGATGTTGCCGGCGCGCTTGGAAAGCTTCACCGGCTCGCCGTGGCGCAGCACTTTCACCATCTCGTAGGCCACGGGGTGGTAAATATCCGCGCGCCCGGTCAGCGCCTCAATCGCCTTGGCCAGCGGCTTGAAGGCCCCGGCTTGGTCGATGCCGATCACCGTCACCAGCAAATCAAAGCCGCGCTGCAATTTGTCGTAGTGGTAGGCGATATCCTGGCCAAAGTAGGTCGGCGCGCCGCGGCGGTTGTAAATCGCTTGGTCTTCCGGCAGGCCAAAGGCGGTGGCCTTGAACAGCGTGAGTTCCACCGGGGTGTAATTGGCAATATCCTTGCCCTTGGGCGGCGGCAGCGTGCCCTCATACACCAGCCCCTTGGCGCGCAGCAGCCCTACCGCCTCGGCCATCCGCTGGGTTTGGGTGTGCATTGCGTGTTCGGAAAAGTAGCGGTCAAAGGCAATGCCCAGCGTGGTGATGTCGGCCTTGATCAGCTCCAAGCACGCATTGACGGCAAATTCGCGCAGTTCGGCCACCAGCGTGTCCTCATCGCGCAGCGCCAGCCACTTGGCGCCATCGCGTGCCTGCAACTGCTTGGCAATCTCTATCAGGTACTCGCCGCCGTAGCCGTCGGCCGGAATCTCGCCGCTCTCGCCAAACAGTTCCCGGTAGCGGGCATACAGGCTGAGCACCAGCACCCGGATTTGGTTGCCCGCATCGTTCACCAAATATTCCCGGTGTACCGGGTAACCGGCCTTGTGCAGCAGGCGTGCAATGGCTTCCCCAAACACCGCATTGCGCCCATGCCCCACGTGGATGGGCCCGGTAGGGTTGATGCTCACAAATTCAACCATCGCCTGGCGTCCGGCGCCCAGGGCCAGCCGCCCATAGGCAGCCGGGTCGGCGCGGATTTGGCCTAACTCGGCCAGCACCGCCGCCGGTTGCAGGGTGAGGTTAATAAACCCTGGCCCGGCAATTTCGGCCTTGGCAAGCGCAGGCTGTTGCGCCAACGCAGCCAACAGCTGTTCGGCCACCGCGCGCGGGCTGGTGCCGAGCGGCTTGGCAAACACCATCGCCGCATTGGTGGCCAAATCGCCATGCGTGGCATCGCGCGGCGCTTCCAGCGCAATGGCCTGCAGCAGGTTTTTCTCAACTTGCGGGAACAGCTGCTGCACTGCGTGGTGCAGCTGGGCCGTAAGGGTGGCAAACAGCGTCATCATGGTTAAACCTTGTAAGGGCCGTTGAGCAGCTCTTGCAAACCTTGCAGCGCAGCCAGCAGTTCAACTTGTCGGGCTTTTTTGTCTGCTACTTCAGCTTCGGGCGCACGGGCCACAAAGCTGGGGTTATTCAACAAGCCCATCAATTTTTCCAACTCGCTCTGCTGCTTGCCCAGTTCTTTTTCCAAACGGCTGCGCTCGGCGGCAAAATCTACCAGGCCCTGCAGCGGCAAAATCAACTCGGCACCCGCCGCCTGCAGCAGCGCCTCGCCTTGCCCGGCGGCTTCGTTGCGCGGGGTTAGGCCTTCCACCCCGCCGATGCTGGCCAACACAGCCGCATTGCTTCGCAATACGGTCAGCAACTCGGGTTTCGCATTGCGGATGAACACCTGCAACTTGGCCTTGGGCGGCAACTTGTGTTGCGTCCGGGCCTGGCGCAATGCGGTCAACACTTCCACCAGTGATTGAGTTTGCACATGACCCGCAGCAAACGTGGGCCACTGTGCCAACTGCGGCCATGGCTGCAGCATCAAAAACTGCCCAGGCCCTGCTGCGGTGTGGCGCTGCCACAGCTCTTCGGTGATGAACGGAATGAACGGGTGCAGCAGCCCCAACAACTGGGTGAAAGCCCAGGCCATGCACGCCTTGGTCTCCTCGGCCACCGCGCCACCGCCCTGCAGCAGCGGTTTGCTCAGTTCCAGGTACCAATCGCAGAAGGTCCCCCAGGTAAAGTGGTAGGCCGTGTGCGCCGCCTGATTGAATTCCCAAGCGTCCAAGTGGCCATCCACCCGGGCGTAGGCGGCTTTCAGTTCTTCCACCAACCATTGGTTGACCGGGTGCTGCAAGCTGCTGACGGAGAAATGCTTGGAAACTTCGGCATTGTAGCTCACGCCGTTCAGCTGCAGCAGGCGCGCGGCATTCCATAGCTTGGTGCAGAAGTTGCGGTTCTGCTCCACCTTTTGCTCACTAAAGCGCATGTCTTCGGCGCTGGCGATGCTCGCCATGGTCAGGCGAAGAGCATCGGTGCCGTACTTGTCCATCAGCTCCAAGGGGTTCAGCACATTGCCCTTGCTTTTGCTCATCTTCTGGCCTTTTTCGTCCAGAATCAGCCCGTGGGTGTAGATGGTCTTGAACGGCACCTGGCCCATCAGTTCCAGGCCCATCATCATCATCCGCACCAGCCAGAAGAACAGGATATCCCGCCCGCTGTTGATGGCCTGGTTGGGGTAGAAACGGTCTAAACGCTCGGTGGTGGCATTGGGCCAGCCTTGGGTGGCAAAGGGCCACATTGCGCTGCTGAACCAGGTATCCAGAATATCCTCGTCTTGCCGCCACTCTGGCCCTGGGCTCGCTTCCTGCACCTTCAGTTCAAACCCCGGAGTGCCTTCTTGGCCCTTAAACCAGGCCGGAATCCGGTGGCCCCACCACAGCTGGCGACTGATGCACCAGTCTTCGATGTTCTCGAGCCAATTGCGCATCACCTTGCGGTCGCGCCCATTCACAAACTCCACATCGCCGCGCTCAATCGCCTGCAAGCACTTGGCGGCCAGCGGCGTGCCCTTCACGTACCAT
>JADCGN010000112.1 GCA_020249005.1 Alphaproteobacteria bacterium | reverse complement strand
TCTAGCCTTCATCTGAAACGCATTGCCAGTTTTGTCTAAAATAAACTCATCGCGTTCAACAACAAAGGAGGATGGTCGCTCTGGTAAAGCAAAGGCTAACAAGGGAAAACTCATTAAAAGTATGAGAATATAAGTTTTCATGGCACGGTCTGGCGATTATGGAAAACGGCTAAGGGCAGTCGCTGAGCGCGCCCAAGCCCTGCATCAGGGCCTCGGTAGGGAAGCTGACGTCTTGAATTGCCGCGCTGCCCAAGGGCTGGTAGGAGACGGTGAGATAGCGGCCCGGCTGCAGCATGTGCGCCCCGGTTTCGGGGTTGTACGGCACAAACAAGGTGTAGCGGCGGTTGGTGCCTTCCACCCGAATTGGCACCGGCAGGCCGCTCAGCGTGGCATAGGGCGGGCGCACCAGCACCGGAGTGAAATGGGCGGTCAGTTCCAAATCGCCCCCAAAGGTAAGGCTGCCGGTGGTACGCAGCCACACATCGGCCGCCTTGCTGCCGAGCGTGCACGCATTAATTACCCAGGGGCCAAAGGTGGTGGGGGCGGCCGCCCTCTGGGGCGGGGCCGGTGGCGTGGCGCAGCCTGCGAGCAGTATTCCGCAGGCTGCCAGCAAAACGGCCGCGCGCATCATGGAGGGCGGCCTTAGTAGGGCATCGGGTACTGTTTGTGCAGCCGTCCGATTTCCGTCAAGATTTCGGCGCTGAGCGTCACGGTGGCGGCGGCCACGTTGGTTTTGAGTTGCTCCAGCGTGGTGGCGCCAATGATACTGCTGGCGGTGAAGGGCATGGCGAGTGTGAAGGCAATGGCCAATTGGGCAGGGTCCAACCCGTATTGCGCGGCCAAGTCGCGGTAGGCATCGGCCGCCGCCTGCATGGCAGAGGTGCTGCGGTGATGGCCGCTGTAGCCCGGCAGCGTGGCGCGCGCGCCTTCGGGGCGGGCGCCCTGGTGGTATTTTTGGGTTAGCAGGCCACCGGCCAGCGGGCTCCAGGCCAACAGGCCCACCTGTTCCCGCAGGCACACTTCGGCCAGGTCGGGTTCGAACAGGCGGCACAGCAGCGAGTACTCGTTTTGGAGGCTGACCGGCTTAGGCAGGTTATGCTGCTGGGCCAGCTGTAGCATTTTCATCGTGCCCCAGGCGGTATCGTTGGAAAGGCCCCAGTGGCGGATTTTACCCGCCTTGATGAAGCCTGCTAGGGTTTCCAACGTGGCGAGCAAGTCGGCTTCCACCTTGGCGGTGGTTTGGTTCAGCACCGTGCTGTTGGGCCCGGCGTAGTGCCACTGTTGGCCGAAGTGGTAGCTGCCGCGGTTGGGCCAGTGCAGCTGGTAGAGATCCAAGTAATCGGTCTGCAAGCGTTGCAGGCTGGCCTCCAACGCTTGGGTGAGGGTGCTGGGCGTGATGTTGCTTTCCTCGCGCAGCTTGTAGCGGCCCGGACCGGTGATTTTGCTGGCCAGCACCACCTTGGCGCGGGCGCCCGGATGTTGGGCAAAATAATGGCCGAGGATGGTTTCGGTCGCGCCCAAGGTTTCGGCCTTCACCGGGTTGGTGGGGTACATTTCGGCGGTGTCCCAGAAGGTCACGCCATGGGCCAGCGCGTAGTCCATCTGCTCAAACGCTTGGGGCTGGGTGTTTTGGGTGCCCCACGTCATCGTGCCGAGGCAGATTCCGCTGACCTGCAAACCGCTTGAACCGAGTGGGCGCGTTTTCATCGTTTATCGTTTCCCTCTGCTTGATTGATGCCCCTTCCTACCCCTAAAGTGAAGGTCAGTTCAAGAACCACGCGTAACGATTGCCCAAGGAAAGCGCCCCCGAATGTTTGTGAAAACCCTGCCCGAGCTGCAAGCCAACCTGGTGCCGATGGTGGTGGAGCAAAGCGCGCGCGGCGAACGGGCGTATGATATTTACAGCCGCTTGCTGAAAGAGCGGGTGATTTTCTGCACCGGCCAAGTGGAAGAGCATATGGCGAATTTAATCGTGGCCCAGCTGCTGTTCTTGGAGAGCGAAAACCCCGAGGCCGACATCAACTTCTACATCAACAGCCCCGGCGGCGTGGTGACGGCCGGGATGGCGATTTATGACACCATGCAGTACATCAAGTGCCCGGTAAGCACCATTGTGATTGGCCAGGCCGCCAGCATGGGGGCCCTGCTATTGGCCGGCGGCGCCAAGGGCAAGCGCTATGCGCTGGCCAACAGCCGCGTGATGATTCACCAACCGCTGGGCGGGGCGCAGGGGCAGGCCAGCGATATTTTGATTCAGGCCGAAGAAATTAAGCGCACGCGCGACATGATCAACCACATCCTGGCCAGCCACACCGGCCAGAGCGTGGAGCAGATTGCCGAGGACACCGAGCGCGACAACTTCATGACCGCCAAGGAAGCCCAAACCTACGGCATGGTGGACCACGTGCTGGTGCACCGCGCGGCCAAGTAACGCCTCGCTTAGGCTGCCCGATGATTGTGGCGGTGAGCGGCACGCATGGCCTGATTGGCCAGGCGTTGGTGACGCTGCTGCAGGCGCAGGGGCACACCGTGCGGCCGATTGCCCGGCGCCACGGCGAATTTGACTGGGCCCCCTTGGCCGGCGCCGATTCCGTGGTGCATCTGGCCGGGCGTAATATCGCCGCGCGCTGGACGGCCAAGTTTCAACGTACCATGCTGGCCGAACGGGCCGCCGGGGTGGCCAGCTTGCAAACGGCGTTGGCGGTATTGCCCGCTACGCAGTGCCCGCGCACGGTGGTGGTGGCCAGCGCGATCGGCTATTACGGCGCAACCTGGCAGCCGGTGGGGGAAGACGCGCCACGGGGGCAGGGCTTCCCCGCCGAAATTTGTGCAGTGTTGGAAGGGAGCAGCTACCCGGCGGCGGTGCGGGTGGTGTATGCCCGGCTGGGGGTGGTGCTGGGGCGCAGCGGTGGGGCACTGGCCAAAATGTTGCCGGCCTTCCGCTTGGGGTTGGGGGGACGCGTAGGGCCGGGGACGCAGGTGGTGAGTTGGCTTTCCCGCACCGATGCGGTGCGGGCCCTGCTGCATTGCCTCACCACGCCAAGCTTGCGGGGCCCGGTGAACCTGGTGGCGCCGCACCCGGTGCCGCAAGCGGAATTGGCGGCCACCTTAGGCCAGGTACTGCGGCGGCCCGCGGTGCTGCCGATGCCCGCCTGGGCAGTACGCTTGCTGTTTGGCGCGATGGGCGACGCGCTGTTGTTGCAGAGCTGTGCCGTGAGCAGTGCGCGCCTACAGGCCAGCGGCTTTGCCTTTGCGCACCCCACCGTGCTGGCGGCGCTGCAGGCCGAATTGGCGTAACCCGACTGCGGGTGGTTAGCTGAGGAACGGCGCCACCAACAGCTTGTGATACTCGCGCAGCAGCACGCGAAAGTGGGTATCTTCCGGCTGCACCGGCAGCAGAATCAGTGTGAGGTTCGGGGTTAGCCACCAGGCCAGCAAGCGCACCCGCGCCGCGTGGTAGGTGCTGGTGATGAGCCCCACCTGCTGCAGCCGCGCGGTGGCGGCCCACAGCTGCAGGCTTTCCAGGTTCTCGCGCGTGGTCGTGGCCCCATCCAGCATAATCTGCTGCCGTTGCGCGGCGCTGAGCGGGGTGGTAAGCCCGGCGACTTCCTCGATTTCCGCCAGCTGGCTGTTGGGGTGAATGCCGCTGATCAGCACCGGGCCGGTAAAGCCGCCTTGGATCAGCCGCAGCGTGGTGGCCACCCGGCCCGAGCCGCCGGTGAAGGTGGCAAGCCCATCCAGGTTGGGTGGCAGCGTGGTGAAGGGTGCGGGCAGCGCGGCGACAAACAGCGCCAGCCCCAGGCCATACATTAACCCGCAGCCCAGCAAGAGTTTGAACAGCCCGCGCATGGGGTTAGCTGTTCCGCAGCAGGGTAAGGCTGGTAAGCCAGCCACTGAGCGCCGCCACCAGCGGCAACCCCAAGGGAGTTAGTATTAAGGCCAGCCAGGGGCCAAACCCCACGCCCGCCGCCGGTTGCCACCAGGCCAACGCCGCGGCAAACACTATGGCGGCGGCGGCACTGCCAGCCGATGTGCCCAGCGCCACCGGCGTCAGCGTTTGCCAGGTGATGGTGCGGGCCAGCGCGGCATCGGTGGCGCCCAGTTGAATCAGCAGCCGCACCACCCCTTCCTGCGCCAACAGCCCAGCGCGGATGGTCAGCGCCATGAAGGCCGCCAGCAAACCGCCCAGCAGCAGCCCCAAGGCGGCCGCAGCCAGCTGCAGCAGGCGCACGCTTTCCGCCACGCGGCCAAGTAAGGTTTGCTGGTCATCGAGCTCCGCCAGCGGGAAGGTTTGGCGCAGGGCGTTAATAATCGGTTCGCGCGCCGCACCTGGTTGCAGGCGTACGTCTGCAACCACCGGCAAGGGCAGGGCGCTGGCGCTGACCTGCGCGGGCAACAACGGGGCCAAGCTGGCGCGCAATTCAGCCGGGGTAAGCAGGCGGATTTCCGCCACCCCGGCCAGGGTGGGCAACGTGGTGGTGAGCGGGGTGAGTGCCTGCGGCGGGGTTTCGGGCGGCAGGTAAACCATCAGGCTGTTGTGCCGTTGCAGGTGCCAGCCGGTGTAGAGTTGTTGGAGCAAGCCTGCACCCGCCGCCAGCAGCGCCACCGCGAAGGTGAGCAAGCCCGCCATCAGTCCCAAGGTGCGGAACAGCCGGGTGCGTGGCAAATTCAGCGCGGCGGCCAACGGGGAACGGGTCAGCAGCGGGCGCATTAGGCCGCATCTCCCGCCAAGGTACCACCCGCCAGGCGCAGCACGGGGGCTTGTTTGCTGTGGATTAGGGCCGCATCGTGGGTGGCCAACAGAATGGTGGTGCCTTGTTTGTGCAGTTCGGTGAACAGGTGCAGAATTTTCCGTGCCATCGCCGCATCGACGTTGCCGGTGGGTTCGTCGGCAATCAGCAAGGTGGGGTGATGCACCACTGCGCGGGCAATGGCGGTGCGTTGTTGCTCCCCGCCCGAAAGGCTACTCGCAGGACGCTCGGCCAAGTGTTCCAGGCCCACCCAGTGTAGCAATTGGTCGATCGCCTCGGCATCGCTGGCCTTGAGTGGCCCGGCCAGTTGCAACGGCAGTGCGATGTTGTCGCGCACGCTGAGGTGCGGCAGCAAGCGGAAATCCTGCCACACCACACCAATTTGGCGGCGCAGCGCGGCGCGCTCGGGGCGGCTGGCGGCGGCCACGTCGGTGCCCAAAAAACTGAGTGTGCCCTCGGTGGGGAGCGTGGCCAGCGTGAGCAAATTGAACAGCGTGGTCTTGCCCGCGCCGCTCGGGCCGGTGAGCAAATGAAAACTGCCGCGCGGAATGGTGAGCGTAAGGTTGTGCAGCGCGGGCGCTTGGCCAGACCCGTAGCGGTAGCCCACCTGGTGAAGCTGAAGCATGGCGGAGTGCGCGGCTGCTGACATGATAGGCCCCGATTGTAGCGGAAACGGAAGAAATCGTCTAGATTCTTGCCATGAACGCGCCCGAGGCCTTGCTTGCTGCTGCCTGCCCGCAATGCGGCGCCACCTACCAGGTGCCGCGGGCCAAAATCGGCCCCCACGGCCGTAAGCTGAAATGCGCGCAATGTGGGCACTTGTGGGTGGTGGGGGCCCCCACCGCCGCGGCCGTTGAGGCAATGCCACCCCCCGCGGCGGAGGCCCCGCCACCCGCCGCAGCGCCGTCTGGGGCTGCAGCGGAGCCACTACCCGAACCCATCCCGCTGCTCGGTCGTGAGGTGAGTCTGGCCGAACTGACCCGCCCCGCGTGGCACGCCTATCTACGGGGTGAGCAAAAATGGTTGACTCTGGCCTTGGTGCTGACGGTGGCCGGGGCGCTGGCCGCCAGCCTGGCGTTGTGGCAGCAGTTGCGCCCGCCGCCGGCGGTGGTCGGGGTGCCGTTGTATCAACCCACGGTGCTGCCCGGCACGCAGGTGGTGGCAGCGCCCACCGGCGTGGTACTGCACGGCGTGCAGGCGGTGAGTTCCCCCACGGCGGCGGGTTTGGTGCTGACCGTGCAGGGCAGCGTGGTGAACACCGGTAATCGCCCCGTAAGCCTGCCCACCTTGCGCGCGGAGTTGGTGGACGATCGGGGCGTGCTGCAAGACTTTCAGGCGGTGACGTTGGTGACCACCACGCTGCCGCCCTCAATGGCCTTAAACTTTGCGGTCAGCTTCACCAACCCGCTGGGCAGCGGCTGGCAGTTGAACTGGGTGGGCGTGGCCGAGTAGCCGCGCGGGCTAGCGCACCTGCGTCAGCCAGGCCTTGGCCACGGCGTCAAGGGTACCCGCCTCAATGGCGTCGCGCAGGGTTTGCATCAGGTTGAGATAAAAGTGCAGGTTGTGTTGGGTCAGCAGCATGTGGCCCAGAATCTCATCTTCCTTGTGCAGATGGTGCAGATAACTGCGGCTGTAATGAGTGCAGGTATGGCACGTGCAGGTGGGGTCGAGCGGGCCGTCATCGGCCTTGTAGGCCGCGTGGCCGATTTTGAGCGCGCCGCCCAGTTCGGCGGATTTCACAAACGCCATGCCGTTGCGCGCGTTACGCGTGGGCAGCACGCAATCGAACATATCCACCCCAGCCAGCACGGCCTTGATGAGGTCGCTGGGGTAGCCCACGCCCATCAGGTAACGGGGTTTGTCGGTGGGCAGCAGGGCCGCGGCCATGGGGATCGCATGGTGCAGTTCCTCGCTGCTCTCGCCCACCGCCAGGCCGCCGATGGCGTAGCCCTCAAAGCCGATGTCGAGCAGCTTCTCGGTGCTTTCCTTGCGCAACTGGGGGAAGAGGCTGCCCTGCTGAATCCCGAACTGGCCGTAGCCTTTCCGGGCCACAAAGGCGCTGCGGCTGCGCTTGGCCCAACGCATGGAAAGCTCCATGCTGGTGCGGGCTTCGGCCTCGGTACAGGGGAACGGCGTGCATTCATCGAACGCCATGGTGATGGTGGCGTTGAGCGCGTGTTGAATTTGGGTGGAGCTTTCCGGCGTGATGAGGTGTTTGCTGCCGTCGTAGGGGGAGGCGAATTCCACGCCCTGTTCGTTCATCTTGCGCAGCTTGGAAAGCGAGAATACCTGAAAACCCCCGCTGTCGGTCAGGATCGGCCCATCCCACTGCATGAATTTTTGTAAGCCGCCGGCTGCCTGCACGCGTTCATGCCCAGGCCGCAAAAACAGGTGGTAGGTATTGCCCAGGATGATTTGCGCCTTGAGTTCCGATTTCAGCAAATCTGGGCGAATCGCCTTCACCGTCCCCACCGTGCCAACCGGCATGAAGATGGGGGTTTCAATCACGCCATGGGCGGTGGAAATACGCCCGCGGCGGGCTTTGCCGTGGGACTTGAGGAGCTGGAAGGTGAGGGACATACCGAATACAAGCACATGATGGGGGATTGCAAGCCCCCCACCCTATGTGATCGACTTTAAATCACGGCGAATTTGAGACAAAGTTTCGATGACTGTAAGTGCTTCATTGAGACTCTTCATGAAGACATCGAAAGCCTCTTTTTGATGAATGCCCAACAGATTCTGAAACTGTGTCACATTCTGATGCTGGATATAC
>JADCGN010000111.1 GCA_020249005.1 Alphaproteobacteria bacterium | reverse complement strand
GGTTTCGCGCGGGGTACGTTTAAAAAACCATTGGCTTAACACGCGGTGCACCAGCCACGCACGCAGGCTGCGGGTGGTGTGGCCGATCACTAAAACTCCGCCCGGCGCCACCAGCTGGCGCAGCACCCACATCAGTTTGCCGGGCTCGGGGTGGCTGGCCAGCACGTCGAGCGCCATCACAATCTGGTAGCGGGTGGGGCTGGTCAGCAATTGTTCGGCGCGCAGATTGAGGAAATTGAGCGGCGTGCCAAAGTTTTCGGCGTAGGCCTGGGCGGCGGCTAGGCTGCGGCGGTCGGGGTCGATCGCCGTGACATCGGCCCCCGCCAGGGCCATAAAGCAGCCCACCGGCGCGGTGCCGCAGCCCACATCCAACAACGATTTCCCGAGCAAAATCCCCGGATACTTGGGGTTCTTGCCAAAATGCTTGGCTAGCAGCGCCAATACCTGCTGTTGGCGGACGGCGTGGTAGGTGGGCTCGATGGTTTGCACCGCCGGCGGCGTATAAAGGGTGGCCAGCAAACGCCTGAGGGTCTTTAAGGCGGTGGGCAGGGCAATCCTTGGCTGGTGGCGGGGCATGGGCGGTCATCATGCACGGTATGCAGTTTGCTGCCAAGAGGGTTGCGTAACGTGGTAACCCTGCGTTACACAAGGGGATGAACCAACACCCGCTGTGCCACGTGGCTGGGTTGGGGCAAGCCCTGCCGGGTGCCCCCATCAGCAACGCCGAATTAATCCGCCGCTATGGCTTGGAAAGCACACCGGAATGGATTGAGACCCGCACCGGCATCCGGCAGCGGTTTTTTGTGGGGCCGGGTGAAACTACCGCCACGTTGGCCGCGGCAGCGGCCCAACAAGCCCTGGTGCAGGCCAAGCTTGCGCCAAGCCAAGTGGGTGCGGTGGTGGTGGCCACTTGCACGCCCGACTACACCTTCCCCAGCGTGGCCACGCTGGTGCAAGCCGCCTTAGGCCTGCCGGTGGGCATCCCGGCGTTGGATGTCAACGCGGCCTGCAGTGGCTTTATTGCGGCGTTGAGCGTGGCGCAGGGGTGGTTTGCCACCCAACCCGGCTTAGAGGCCGTGTTGGTGATCGGCGCGGAAACCTTTTCCAACGTGTTGGATTTCACCGACCGCAGCACCTGCGTGTTGTTTGGCGATGGTGCGGGCGCCATGGTGCTGCGCCGCAACCGCCCGGGGCAAACCAACGGGCTGCTGGCGTTGGCCCAAGGGGCCGATGGCCGTCAGGCCGGGCTGCTGCACAGCGCCCACGGCGTAGCCCGCGGCCGCGTGGCGGGGACGGTGCAGATGGATGGGGCGGCGGTGTTCAAGCACGCGGTGCGTCAGATGGGGGATCAGGCGCAAGTGGCGGCCCTGCTGGCGCAGAGTGGCCACACGCTGGCCGACCTGGCCTGGTTGGTGCCGCATCAGGCCAATGCCCGAATTTTGGCGGCTGCCGGTGAAGCTTTGGGGTTGGCAGCGGAAAGGGTGGTGATGACGGTGGCCGAGCACGCCAACACCAGCGCCGCCAGCATTCCGTTGGCGCTGGCCACAGCACAGCAGCAAGGCCAGTTTCAGCCGGGTGAATTGGTGTTGTTACAAGCGTTTGGCGCTGGTTTTACCTGGGGCATGGCCAGCCTGAGATGGTAACTGGCAGCGGTTAGTTGCCATCACCATCGCCATCACCATCGCCATCGCCATCGCCATCGCCGTCGCCATCTCCGTCGCCATCGCCATCGCTGTCGCCGGAGCCATCACTCCCGTCGCCGTCCATCCCATCCCCATCGCCGCCGTCGCCGGACCAGGGCGGATTATAAATGCAGTAGCTGCCCGTCCAGGTGTAGCCTGCTTCGGGGGGGCAATAGGCACAATAGCTGCCAGCCCAGACATAGCCGTAACCGCAGGCCGGCGGCGGTGGTGGTGGAGGGGGCGGAGGCGGCGCAAAGGGCGGCGGCGGCGGGGGAGGAGCGCTGTAGAACGTGGCGACCGGATCCCAGCATTGGGCGCTGCCGTTCCGCGTTACGTACAGCCGATAGCTGGCATGGCATTGGCCAATCATGGTGAGTTTGGCTTGGGCATCGCTGAGCCGCTGTTTTAACAGCGAGACCTGGTCCTGCAAGTTTTTGCTCGTTACTTCAGTCAAAATATCGCCACGGGTGTCAACACTTTGTTCGGTTGCTGCCGCGGTGAAAGGTAAGGCGCAGAGACTTACCATTGCCAACCCGCGCCCGAGTGACAGGGCCTCGTGGCCAACCGGGTTACCGTGGCGGGTGTAGGGAACGGTGGGTTTATTTTTCACAGCGTGGGTTGCCTGATATGTCTAAGCCGTTGGGCCTTTGGGGGATCGACCTCGTCATCTTAACCGCCATCGCCTCCATCTCCGTCGCCGCCGTCGGCATCACCATCGCCCCCGGTACCAGCGTCACCGGGTTCACCGCGGGGCTGATCATGGCTGTTGAGTTGATTGTATACGCAATAGCTGCCATTCCAGACATAACCGGCGGTGGGCGGGCAGTAGGCACAGTAGCTGCCGGTCCAGACATAGCCTACGTCGCAAGACCCTGGCGGCGGCGGTGGTGACAAAGGTGGCGGTGGCGGTGAGAAAGGCGGTGGCGGCGGTGGCCCTGGCGGCAACGGGGTGGTGGGCGTGCTGTAGAAGGTGAGAACCGGGCTCCAGCACTGCGGGGTACCGTTCCGCGTCACGTACAACTGATAGTTGCTGTGACATTGGCCAATGGCGGTGAGCTTATTCTGGGCGTCGCGGAGTTTTCCCTTCAGCAGGTCTAGCTGATCCGTCAGGTTTTTGCTGCTCACTTCTCCGGCGGCGGCTTCTCGCACATCCACAATTTTTTCGTTGGCACTTACGGCAAATGGCAAGACGCAGAGCCCCACCACCGCAAGCCCGCGGCCGAGTGAGAGAGGCTCAGCGCCTACCGCGTTCCCGTGCCTGGTATAAGGCGTGGTAGGGAAAATTTCCGGGCGCTTAGGCGCAGTCATGCGGCAGTCTCCAAGGTAAAAAACTCGTGCACTTCGCGCGGCAATTGCCAGGCTTCGGCCCAGGCCACGGCCGCGGCGGTGGGGGCGGCGGCGGGCGTTTGCGGCGGGCTGCGGTGGCGTAAATCGGCTTGCTTGAGGCGCAGCACCAATTGGCTGATTTCGTCGCGTTCGGTGCCCACCAAGGGGGTGGCGCTGACTTGCACAGTGGCGCCATCGGCTCCCGCAGGCAGGGGGGAAGGCAGCAGTTTAGCCATGCACCACCTCAAAGAAGTCGTGGAAGAGGGAGGGCAGGGCGGCCAAGTCGGCGGGCTGAATAGCCTGGTCGGCTGCTGGCGGCGTTAAGGTAAACCACGCGATCATGCGGCAAGCTTGCGGGGCCGAGGTGGGCCTGGGCAAGTGGGGCCGCCGATTGCAATGCCTGCCCTGTAACCAGCCCGCCACAACCCAGGTCCAGTCAACCCGCCCCAAAAAAAGCCCCCGCAACGCGAGGGCCAGGCCAGCCTTACGGCTTATTGCCCAGGGTTTTCGTCGATCAGGTCGTCTCCGGCGGTGAATTCTAAATCATCGCCGCCCAAAACATCGGCATCCTCGCCACCGGCTTCGCTTAAGTCTTGCTCGGCGGCGGCCAGGGTGGCGGCGTTGTCGAAGATCACTTCTTCAATCGCGGCCGCGTGGGTGGTGGTGGCTTCCAAGCCCGCGCCAGCCAAGGCCAGCAGTTCGGCATCTTCGGCCGATTGGTCGGCCATGCGGTTCACGCCGTGCACGATGTGCTGCTTCACCTGCTCCAAATCGGCGGTTTGGGCGGCGATCTCGCGCAGCGCCACCACGGTGTTCTTGTCGTTGTCGCGGTCGACTGTAATCGGCGACCCGGCGGCCACGTCGCGGGCGCGTTGGGCGGCCAGCAGCACCAGCTCGTAGCGGTTGGGGATAATGTTGACGCAATCTTCAACGGTGACGCGGGCCATGGGTGTGCTTCCTTTGTTACAAAGCCATCTGGGTGATGACAGACGAACTCGTCAAGAAATTTTTACATTTTATTAAAATAAACAAATGAATATAATTTTTAATTCAAGTGTTGATGCGGATCATTTGGTTAATCAGACGTTTATGCTGCACTGCACGCCTATGTTGCGATGCAAGCTTGTGTTTTGGGGCCTGGGTGCCAAGATGACCAAAAGAACGAAACGGAACCGCCCCATGAGCACCCTTGCCACCACCCTCTATAGCCGCAGCCTGGAATTGGCCGCCGGTGTCCCGGTGAATGCCGCCGCCTACGAGGAGGCGGTGACGGCCGGTGAGATGAACCTGGCCAAGCTGCAGGCGCTGGGCAAGGCGTACCGCCACGGCTGGCTGCACAATGTGCTGGCCCGCATTACCCCCTTAACCACGCGGGAAACCACCGACTACACCCGGATGGCCGCGCTGTTCATTCATTCGCAGGCCGAAGCCGAAGCGCTGTTGACCAAACTGAGCGCCGACCTTTGCCGCTTCGCCACGTTGGCGGGCGTGATTGTGCAAGGCCAGCGCGTGCCGCAACCGTTGCAGCAGCACCTGGCGTTGTACCAGGCGATTGCCGCCCAACTGCAGGAAACCTTTGGTATCCAGGCGCCCAAGCCGTTTGCCAGCACCACGATCGACGCTGTTGCCCAAGCCGAGATGGCCTTTGTGCGCCAGTTTGTGAAAGAGAGATTTGTGGCCTAAGGGCTGGGGCGATTGGCCGCTTGGCCAAGGTTACGTTGGCGCACCCGAGACGATTACGCCCAAGGGCGTTGTTCGTCTCTTGCAACGAGGAATTTGAGAAATGAACTGGCGCACCCGAGACGATTGATGCGGGCAAGTCCGCGCCCTCCGGGTCCAGCTGCGCTGGCTCTTCGTCTCTTAGGGCGGGGAAGTTGAAAGGTTTATGGCGCACCCGAGACGATTCGAACGTCCGACCATCGCCTTCGGAGGGCGGTACTCTATCCACTGAGCTACGGGTGCGCTCGGCTTCTTCCTAAGGGTAAATTGCATCGGTGGCAAGGGCGAGACGATGACGGCTGTGCCCAGGCGCTTCATCAGCGGCAACGGGCCGCTTGGCAAGGGCGGCCCCTCGGCGTTTCTTGGCGATGATTATTCGCCCAGCCAGGCTTTATCAGCACCCGGCCCTTGGCGCTTGGCTTCCAGCTGCGCCACCCAGCGGGTCATCAGGCCAATTTCATACTCCTGGGCCCGGATGATTTCGCGCGCCAGGCGCTTTACTTGGCTATCCTTGCCGTATTTCAACTGGATTTTCGCCATCTCGACCGCGCCTTGGTGATGCGGAATCATGCCGCGTAGGAAGTCCAGGTCGGCATCGCCGGTGTAGGCCACCGCCATGTTCCGGTGCATCTGGGCCATGGCGGCGTCCAGTTCACGGGTCATGGCGTTCAGGTTCGCGTCCGCTGGGCTGGTGTGCCCGGCATGGTCGCCGTGGTTTGGCGCCGGTGCCACCGTGCCACCGGCAGTCTTCATCAGGTGCATTGGGCAGGTCGGGTCGTTGTCGCACGCCAGGGCGGGGAACGCTAGCAGACTGGCGGCCAGGGTGAGGGGAAGGAGTTTCATTGGCTTATCTTTCGTCGGTTTTAGGAATGAAGATTGGAACAGCCCCACAGCCCCATGCTGCAGGCTACCTAGGAAGTTTGCTGTCGTTAAATCCGCCGTTGCCCGAACCAGGCGAGCACATCGCGCGGTGGGGGGTGCGTGGGGTTGGTGAGGGGGGCGACGGCGCGGGCCGCACGGGACATGGGCCGCGCAACAGGTACGGGGAGCGCGGCGGCCGCGTTGGGCAGTGGTAGGGCGCTTTCTGGCGGTGGTAATGGGGCGGTGAGAACAAAGCAATCGGCCACCCGCTGTACCGCGTGCGGTGCCGGTTGGTGGGCCGCATGCGGGCAGGGAGAGGCCGCCGCCGCCGTGTGCAGCAAGCAGGGCAGGGCTTGGGCCACCGGGGTGAGCAACAGCCCCACGCCCAACAACAGCAGTGCCAAGATGCGCTTCATGCCCTTCAGGCTACGCCCACATCGGCCGGGCGAGCAAGCGGATTACGCGGTGAGGCCAACCACCGCCGCCACATTGGCCAACAATTGTGCCACGGTCAGCGGCCCGATGCCGCCCGGGGCCGGGGTGCGGCGGGTGGCGTGGCCTTCAATCCGCAGGGCGTCCACGTCACCGCGCAGCGTGCGTTTGCCTTCGGGCGTTTCTTCGGGGGTAAGGCCCACATCCACCACGTCGGCGCCCGGTTGCAGCCAGTGTTCGTTCACCAGCCCCGGCACGCCGCAGGCGGCGACTACCACACGGGCCTGCTGGGCAAGGCTTTGCGGGTGCGGGGTCTCGCGGTTGATCGGCAGGACCTGCGCCCCGGCTTGCGCCAGCAACGCGCGCAACGGAGCACCGACCACGCGGCCGTTGCCGATCACCGCCACCGGCAGGCCCGGCAGCGCGTGGCCCCAAGCTTCGGTGATGACGCGCAAGACGGCGGCCGGGGTGGCGGGCACGTGGGCGGGCAGGCCCTGGGCACGGCGCTGGGCGCTGGCGGTGCTGAGGCCATCCACGTCCTTGGGCCACGGCACGGCATCCAGCGCGGCCTGTACATCCCAGCCCGCGGGCAGTGGGGTTTGTACGATGATGGCATCGACGGTGACATCCTGTGCCAGGGCATGCAGGGTGCTGTGCAGCGCGGCTTCGCCCTCATCGGCGCGCAGGTGCAAGCGCTCGGCGGCAATCCCCACCGCAGCCGCGGCTTCCAGCTTTTTGCCCACGTACACCGTGCTGGCGCGGACGTCGCCTACCTGCACAATCACCAACCGCGGTGGGCGCGGCCATTGAGCCACCCGCGCGGCCACGGCCGCCAGCCACTGCTGGCCGAGCGCTTTGCCGTTGAGGAGCTGGGTGGTGGTCATGGCAGGGCTTATACAGGAAGGCTACGGAAAAGCCAAACGGCCTCACTGTGAAGTGAGGCCGTTTGCTTGCTTGGAATTATTTGTATTTAAAGCTTGTCATATTTTGTGCTGACACCTTTGCTTTTCAGAACCGGATATTTTATCCGGTTCTTCTCGATTTTCGCAGTTTAAACTTCAATAAGGTCTATATTGAGCTTGGCCGCAAGCGTAATCAGATAGGCAAACACATCGCCCATCTCATCACGAATTTCCTCAGCCGTACGCAGATCCGTCTGCATGATGTGATTGGCTTGTTCTTGCGTCAGCCATTGGAACTTTTCGCTAAGCTCCGCAACCTCGGTTGATAATGCCATGCAGAGGCTTTTAGGATCGTGAAATTTTTCCCAGTCACGTTCTTCATAAAACGTTTTGAGTATAGATTGAAGTTCCGGGATATCTTTAGCCATCATGGCCTCCTGATTAAAGCGGAAATAAGATGGGCCCTTGGTAGGGCCCATTTTGCATACAGTCAAGCGTTACTTCTCGCGGACATACGTCCCCGGTGCGGCGCAGAGCGGCTTGTAGGCCTTGTTGCCCAAAGTTTTGGGGGCGGCGACTGGTGCGCCGCTTTGGCCGGCTAGCCAGTTGGCATAATCGGGCCACCAGCTGTCGGGCGTTTCAGTGGCATTTTCCAACCATTTTTGCGCGTCGGTTTGGCCTTTGCCGATTTCCGCCACCCAGAAGCTGCGTTTGATGGGCTTGCCGGCCGGAGTGGGCGGGTTCACCACGCCCGCCACGTGGCCGGCTTTGGTTACGGCCATGCGTTTGCTCTTGCTGGCCATCTTGGCGTAGGGGGCAAAGCAGCTTTCCCACGGCGTAATGTGGTCGTTCAGCGCGCTGAGCATGTACATCGGATATTCTAAGGTGCTGAGGTCGATTTTTTCGCCCAGCAGGGTCACGGCGTTGGGCTTGGTCAGCGCGTTTTCCACATACAGCTTGCGCAGGTACCAGCTGTGCATGGCACACGGCATGCGGGTGGAGTCATCATTCCACACCAGGATGTCGAATGGCATGGGCTGCTTGCCCAGCAGGTAGTTGCTCACCACAAAATTCCACACCAAATCGTTGGCGCGCAGCAGGCTGAAGGTGCTGGCCATTTCCTTGCCATCGAGCACGCCATCCTGTTGCATCTTGGCTTCCAACGCCGCCACTTGGGCACTGTCGGTGAACACCTTCAGTTCCCCGGCGTTGGCAAAATCGGAGAGCGTGGTGAGGAAGGTGGCGGCCTTGATGGGGCTCTTCGCCGCGCCGCCAAATTTGGCCTGCAGGGCGGCGAGTGCGGCAAACACCATGGTGCCGCCAATGCAGTAGCCCACCACGTTGGCCTGCTCGGTGCCGCAAATGGCGTTGGCGCAGTTCACCGCCGGAATGAAGCCTTCTTTAATATAGTCTTCAAAGCCGACATCCTTGTAGCTGGCGTCGGGGTTCTTCCAGGAAACCATGAACACCTGGAAGCCCTG
>JADCGN010000110.1 GCA_020249005.1 Alphaproteobacteria bacterium | reverse complement strand
GGTAAACACCATGTAGGCCAACACGGCACCGTAGAAAGTGGTAAGGATGGCTACCGCCATCGCCGGGCCAATCGCTTCGGGTGTGGAAAGTTGACCGAGCATTTGCACCAAGCCAATCAGCGTGCCGATCAGCCCCATCGCGGGCGCCACCTCGGCGGTGCGGCGCAGCACCGCCAAGCCGCGTTCCTGGCGTTCCAACAGGCTGGCGGTGTCTTGGGTCATGATTTTTTCAATCGCCTCGGCGGGGGCGCCATCCACCGCCAAGGAAAGGGCCTGGCGTAAAAACACATGGCTTTCCCGCGCGGCGGCCTGCTGCAGCGAAAGCACGCCGTTGGCCCGGCCTTGTTTGGCCAATTCCAACAGATGGCGGGTCAACCCGCTGAAGGCCGGTTGGCCATGGCCCAAGGCCTGGCCCGCCAGGTTGGCGGTGCGGGCCAAATCGGCCGGGGTGAAGCTGACCAACACCACCGCCAAGGTGCCGCCAATCACAATCAGCACCGAGGGGATATCGAGGAACGCCCCCACATGCCCACCCATGGCGATCGCCAACGCCACCAGCGCCAAAGCGCTGATGAGACCGATGATGCTGGAGGCAGTCACGGACGCGGCCCTCTGCTAGGTGGTGGCCTTCACGATTTCCGTCATCGTGACGCCGAGTTTGTCTTCCACAATCACGACCTCGCCACGGGCCACCAGGCGGTCGTTGACGTAAATATCGATGGCATCGCCAACCTTACGGTCCAGTTCCACCACCGCGCCGCGGCCCAATTTCAGCAACTGCGAGATGTTCATGGCGGTGGTGCCCAGCACGGCCTTCACCGTCACCGGCACGTCGTACACGGCTTCCAACCCGGCTTCCACGCCTTTGGCGCCGCCCGAGGCCGTGCCTAAGTCTTCCAGGTTCAAATTGGTGTTGGTGTTCATGGCAAGCGGCCTTTTTGTTACGTTAAAACTACGGGATTTTGCGCCTTACTTCAACGCATCCACCAGCTCATCATCGCCCAGTAACGCGGCAGCCCGTTGGGCCCGTTCGCGTTCGGCGACGCTTAAGGGGTCATCGACGGTTGATTGTGGGATCGCGGCCGCCATAGGGGGAGGCGGCGCAAAGTTTGGTGCAGCGACGGTTGCGGGCGGCAGGGTGGGGGTGGTGAAGTCGGGTTTCGGCAGCGGGGTGGCGCCGGCGGCGGCCAGCAAGGTTTGTAACGCTGTGACATGATCGTCCAGCCGGGCTTCGACGCCTCCCTGGTGCCATTCCATGATGGCGTCGACGGGCCCCAAGGTGGTGTCGGGCACGATACGCAAGGAAAGGCCCAGCACATTGGCTTGGGGCAAGCCTAATTTTTCATGGTAGCCGCGGGCGGCAGGGTGCAGCCGCAAGGTTAGGGCCTCATCGGTTTTGGCCAGCGGCAACAACGCACGCAAATGGTGCTCCAGCACTTCGGCCCCATAATGCGCACCGGCGTGGCCGATGATGGTCAGCAGGCTGCCTTCGACCAAACCCAGCAGGGTTTTGATGAGTTGGTCTTCCCGCGCTTCCAGGCTTTGCTGCAGCGCCAGCAGCGTGTTTTGCAAATGCTGTTGCAGGCGGGCTAAGTCGGCCTGGGCCTGTTGCTGCCCTTCGGCCAACCCTGCGGCTTGGCCTTCGGCGTAGGCCTGCTGCAAACGGTCTTCCACACTGGGCGTGTTAGAAGGCGGCAGCCGTACCGGGGCCACGTTGCGGCCAACGCCAACCACCTCGAAGAACTCGGTATCGAAGGTGAACTTGGTGCGCGGGGCGGGCGACGTGGTCATCGGTTACGTGATGAACTCGTCTTCGCCATCTTCGCCGCTGGCCAGGACAATTTCGGCACGGTCGACCAGGCCCTTGGCAACCCCCACAATCTTGAGCTGCGCTTCGTCCACGTCCTTGACCTTGACCGGGCCCATCGCTTCCATGTCTTCGCGCAGGATCTTGGCGGCCCGCTCGGACATGTTCTTGAGGAACTTTTCCCGCATCTCGGGCTTGGCCCCTTTGCGCGCCAGCGCCAGGGTGTCTTTATCCACATCACGCAGAATGGTTTGAATTCCTTCGTCGTCGGTCTTCATAATGTCCTCGAAGGTGAACATTAGGCTACGAATCCGCTCGGCATCGTCGGGGTGCTTCTGCTCCAAAATCCCCATGAACTTCTGTTCGTTGCCGCGGTCGAAGTTATTGAAGATTTCGGCCATCAGCTCGTGGGTGTCGTGCGTATTCTTCTGGGCCAGGTTGCGCATGAACTCGGTCTTTAAGCTGTCTTCCACGGCAGCCAGCACCTCGCGCGGCACGGTGTCCATCACCAACACGCGTTCCATCACCTCCACCGCCAAGTCTTGGGGCAGTACAGCCAAGACTTTGGCAGCGTGGCTGGCTTTAATCCGGCTGATAATCACCGCCACGGTTTGCGGGTATTCGTTCACCAAGTAAGAGGCCAGCGTTTCCTCGTTCACGTTGGCCAACTTTTCCCACATAGTGCGGCCGGCGGGCCCACGCATTTCCTCCATCAGTTCCTTCACGCGGTCTTCTTTGAGGAAGGTCTTGAGGTAGCGCTCGGTGGTGCCCCAGCCGCCGACCAGCCCACCACTGCCGGTGCCCACCAATTCGGTGAAGTCTTGCATCACCTGTTCCATCTCTTCGCCGCTGATATTCCCCAACTGGGCCATCTCGCGGCTCATGTCACGGATCTCGTAGTCATCCATGTAGCTGAACAGCTGGGCGGCGCGTTGCTCACCCATCGCCAGCATCAGGATGGCGGCGCGGCGGGGACCATTCACCTTTGCCATGGCCTAGCTCCCGCTTTCCTGGCTCGGGTTGGGGTTGTTGCCCGCCATCCAGCTGCGCACCACGCTGAGGGATTCTTCGGGGTATTGGTCAACAATCTCAGCCACCTTTTTCACGGCGCTTTCCCGCACCCGGCCTTGTACGTTGCCGACGTTGATGAGGTTTTCTCCCGCCGGCAGCTCGCCAACTTGCAACCCGCCCGGACTATTGTTGCCTTGCTGAATCACCACCGGCGCAGCGGCCAACATAGCGGCATTCAGCGTGGAAAGCGCGGGCTTCACCACCAGCAGCCCAACCAAGCCCAGCGCCACTGCAATCAACAAGTACTCCGCCAGCATGATCATTTGCGCTTTGGTGAGGAACGGCTCGGCAATTGCCTCGGCTTCTGGTGCCGGGCTGAATTGCATTTCCACCACCTCAACCCGGTCGCCACGGGCGGCATCGAAACCGATGGCGGTTTGCACCAAGGTGCGCAGGTTGGTCTTTTCCGCTTCGGTCAGCGGTACGTAGGTGGGGGTCCCGCCTTCGGTGGCGGCCGGTTCGGTCTTACCTTCCACCAGTACGGCCACCGAGAGTTTTTTCACATCGCCACCGGCCCGCTCAAGATTACGGGTGGTACGGCCAATTTCGTAGTTGGTGGTGGTTTCGGTGCGGCTTTCGTTGCTGCCGCCGCCACCACCGCCTAAGCCGGGTTCACCCCCCGGCGTGTTGCCCTGAACGCCAGTGAGCCCGCCGTTGCTGCCGTTGCTGCTGGCGCTGTTACTTTCAATCGTTTGCTCACTGCGCACCACCTGTTGGGTGGGGTCGAACAGTTCGGCCTGTTCGGTCACCTTATCGGTGTTCAGTTCGGCGGTGACCCGTACCGCTACCTTACCTGCACCCACTACCCGTTCCAGCATGCTGGTGAGGCTGTTGATGTAACCTTGTTCTACGGCCTTGCGCAGCGAACTG
Organism: Alphaproteobacteria bacterium; assembly: GCA_020249005.1. Lineage (GTDB taxonomy): Bacteria > Pseudomonadota > Alphaproteobacteria > UBA2136 > UBA6156 > JADCGN01. The sequence goes on along the minus strand of JADCGN010000110.1, from coordinate 11,201 downwards.
GCTTGAGTGGCGCCAGCTTGTTCAGCAGTACCATCGAACAGTAGGGTACCGCGTTGGTCGATGATGGTGATGGCCGAGGTCTTCAGGTTGGGGACGCTGCTGGCCACCAACTGCGCAATACTGCGCACTTGGTCAGCCTCCAGGCTGCGTGCGCCCAAATTCAGGGCGACGGCGGCGCTGGGGTCAATCGTCTCCCGCGAGAAGAGGTTTTGCTTGGGCAGCACCAGGTGCACCCGCGCGCCCTGCACGGCGGGCAGCGTGCCGATGGTGCGCGCCAGCTCGCCTTCCAGAGCCCGCTTGGCATTCAGGTTGGAAACAAAATTGCTGGTGCCAAAGCTGCTTTGGTTGTCGAACAGCTCGTAGCCGGCCCCTCCACCGACCAGACCTTGGCCGGCCACCTTCAAGCGGGCCTGGCCCACTTGGTCGGCAGATACATACACGCTGCCATCGTTGCGGATTTCATAAGGCATGTTTTGGCTGGCCAAATAATCTTGGATCCGGCTGGTTTCCTGTGGGTTAAGGCCGCCGTAAAGCAAGGCCATGCCCGGCTGATTGACTTGGCCAATCATGTAGGTGGTGATCGCGGCAACGGCGGCCAAACCCAGAAAGAGGGCCATGATTCGGCCGGGGCCTAAGCTCCGAAATGCTGCAATGACGCCTTCCACACACCTGATCCTTTTTCTTCCAGAAGGCCTGCACGCTTGCAGGGCGAGAGGGGGTGGCGTCTTGCCGCTTCTTAAGCTTCAACTTGGCAAAAAGGGGGGAAGTTGCGCAAGGGGCTGGGTATGAGGGAGTGCCTGCAGTTTGGTCAATGCTGGGGGGCTGGGTGCCTCTGTGTTAGGCAGGTCACAGGGGGTTGTGTGCTTTGCTTGGGGTTACGGCAGGCGTTACCCCCTAAGGCTGGGGCAGTGATGGCTGAATTCGTGCTGAGAGAATGAGCTAATACTATGATTCTTATATTGTCAGGAGTGCTGGTGCGGCTGTGCTATAATTTAAAGGTTAGCGGGGGGTCTTTCATGGGCAGCCCCTACCGGGCTAGACAGCTTGCCGCACTCCGCCGCAAGATTATAGCCAACCCAGCATGTAAGCTGGTGAACACAAACCTAAGTAAGGGAAATGATCATGCCGATCACCTTTAATACCAACTTGGCCGCGCTGGGCGCGCAGCGTAACATTGGCATCGCCAGTAACGCGACGGGCAGCAGCTTGGCCAAACTGAGCTCCGGGAGCCGCGTGCCGACCGCCAAGGACGACGCTGCCGCGCTGGCCGTGGGTTCGAAGCTGAAAGCCGACGTCGCTGGTCTGCAACAAGCCAGCAACAACGCCGCCCAAGCCATCTCGCTGCTGCAGATTGCCGACGGTGCGTTGTCTTCGATCGGTGACATCCTGCAGCGGATGAAGTCGCTGGCCACCCAGGCCTCTTCGGGCCAGCTGGGGAACAGCGAACGTTCCTTGCTGAACCAGGAATTTACCAACCTGCGTACTGAAATCGACCGGATTTCCAGCGTGACCAACTTTAACGGCAACACCTTGCTGAACGGTGGTGACGTGGTGGCCACCCAAACCGGGGCGCAGTCGGGCTTCCTGCAAGGCCGTGGGATCAACATCATCGCCAACACCGCCGTGACCGGCACCGACGATGTGTACCGCGTCAGCTACGACTACACCAACGTCGCGACCGACACCGGGGTGCTGACCCTGACCAACCAGACCTCGGGTGCCAGCCAGAGTGTGGATATCAACGCCCTGATCACCGCCAAGCGTGCCCAGCCCGCCGCCGGTGACCTGACCAACAACCTGAACGCCGGCGACACCGTCGATGTGAACTTCAACGGCTTGGGCATCACCCTGCGCCTTGACAGCAACTTCGATGTGGACACCGACATTCTGCCGACGCCGACGTTCACGGCGACCATGGCCGCGGGTACCATCGCGGGTACCACCACCGGTCAGTTCCTGAACAACGGTGCCGTGACTGGTGCTCAGTTTGCCGCCTTGACCACGTTGAACACCACCACCGGTCTGCTCGGGATCAACGTCACCACCGGTGCCAACACGCTGGCGGTTACCGCGACGGCCGGTCTGGAATTCAGCCGTGACGGCGTGACCTGGGCTGGTACGTTGGCGACCCAAGCCACCAACACCCCCACCGCGCAGCCGATTTTCGTGCGCGCCACCGGTAGCACGCTCGGGTTCTTGTCGGTCAACCTGACGGCCACCACCACCACGGCCGGTAACGGTACCCTGAACGTGGATGCTTCGGGGCTGTTCCGTAACCAAGAAGTAACCACGGCGGCTAAAAACTTCTCGTTTAAAGTCGGGACTGGGACCACGGCCAACGACAGCATCGGCATTACCGTAAACGGGGTGACCACCGCGGCGTTGGGGATTCAAACCTCGACGATCGACACGGCCGTCAACGCCGATGCCTCGATTAACGCGATCAACGCGGCGATTACCACCATCAGCAGCCGCCGTGCCGACATCGGTGCGAGCCAAAGCCGACTGGAATTCGCCAACGCCAGCATCGCGGTGAGCATCGAAAACACCACGGCCGCCACCAGCGCCTTGCTGGATGTGGACGTGAGCAGCGAAATCACCAACTTCACCAGCAAGCAGGTACTGCTGCAGGCTGGGGTGAGCTTGCTGGCCCAGGCCAACCAGCAGCCGGCCCTGTTGCTGCGACTGCTCCAGTAGTGGTTGCGCACAACAAAAAACGGGCCTCGGCCCGTTTTTTGTTGTGCTGTTCGGGCGCCAACAGGCGGCGTGTTTTTCCCGTTTTCCTGGTCTTCCGCTCCGCACGTACTTAACTGTACGCTTGCGGTGCTCAGCCTGCGGAGAAACGGAAAAATCCCGGGCCGCCTGTTGGCGCCTTGCGCCGTGCCTGTTGAAATTACTTGACAAAGCCATCTCTAAAGGCCAAATGCGCCTACGGCCTCCCTGGCCCCTAAATGCGGCATAGTGCCGCTGCCTTCGGGGGGATTCGCAACCAGTTCAGAGGGTTAAGCCTATGTCCGGCTTTAAGCTCAAGACCCGTAAGGCCGCCGCCAAGCGCTTCCGCAAGGCCACCGCCAATGGGAAAATCGTCCGCTCCAAGGGTTCCCACGGCCACTTTTTGGCCAAGCGTGGTCAGAAAGCCCGCCTTTCGGCCGGTACCACCTATGTGCATGACAGCAACTTTGAAGCCGTGAACAAGCTGGTGCCCGCCCTGGGCGCCAAGCGCAAGCGCTCCAAGTTCATTGCCAACAGCCTCAAGCGTGCCGCTGAGGCCGCTAGCGAAACCAAGTAGTAAGGGAGGGGAGAGACCATGACCCGTGCCGCTTACGGTGCCGGCAACCGCCGCCGCCACAAGAAAATTCTCAACCTGGCCAAGGGGTACCGCGGCCGCGCCAGCACCTGCTTCCGGGTGGCCATCGAGAAGGTGGAAAAGGCGCTGCGTTACCAGTACCGCGACCGCCGCGCCAAAAAGCGCGACTTCAAGAGCCTGTGGATCCAGCGGATCAACGCCGCCGTGCGCCAAGAAGGGCTGACCTACAGCACCTTCATCTTTGGCTGCAAGAAGGCCAACATTGCGATCGACCGCAAGGTGCTGGCCCACCTGGCCGCCTTTGAGAATGAGGCGTTTAAGGCGGTGGTAGCCAAGGTTAAGGCTGCTAAGTAGGTTTTGCGCCAAGCAATATGCCGCCCCGAGGGGGCGGCATATTTTGGTGAGAGATGACGGTACGCGGCTAAACCACCAATTTCGTTCGTGCCCAGGCATGGTAGGCGGGGAAACTGACCAGGTAGGCTAGGGGGGTGCCCCGATAGGTCAGCCAGACACCTTGATCCTCACGCAGTGGTGTTTCGTCGCGAAAATAAGGCCGATGGGGCCAAGGCCGCCGCAAGCGGGAAAAGCCCCAGGTGGGGCCGCTGCCGACCGGTTTGGCTGGAAAGTTCCAGTAATCCCTGAACCGGGCGGAAAGCACCAGCCAGTCATCTTCGGTCGGCTGATCGGGTTCGTGCAGTACGGCAATAGGCAAATCTGTCGTCTGGCGCCAGCTGGGCAGCGCCGCCAACATTTGGCGGCGGGAATAGACGGGGATCAAGCCCAGGTTGGGCAATTGGTGACGGGGCATGGAAAACCTCCTATGGAAACGGGGTTGCGATGGGGCGTGTCAAAGGCTATACACAACCCATGGATTTTGCTCAAGCGTTACAAAGTATTCCCGCTCTTCCTTCTCTTGCAGCCTTAGAAGACCTGCGTGTGGCCACCTTGGGCTTGAACGGTACTCTGACGCTGCAGCTGAAGGAACTGGGCGCGTTGCCGCCCGCAGAGCGCAAGGCCAAGGGTGCGGAGCTGAACCAGCAAAAGCAGCAGTTGGCCGAGGCGATTGCCGCCCGTAAGGCGGTGCTGGAAGCGGCTGAATTGGAACGCCGCCTGGCGACCGAGCGCGTGGATATTACGCTGCCCGCGCCCGCCCAGCCGGTAGGGAAATTGCACCCCCTGACGGTGGCCAAGGAAGAGATTGCGGCGGCGCTGAAAACGCTGGGGTTTGTGCATGCCTACGGCCCCGAACTGGAAACCGATGATTACAACTTCACCAAGCTGAACCTGCCGCACCACCACCCGGCGCGGCAAGACCAGGACACCTTTTACCTGACGCCCTGGACGGCATTAAAGGATAAATACGTGCTGCGCACCCAAACCAGCAACGTGCAGGTGCGGTCATTGGAAACGGTGGCGCCGCCGTTTCGGGTGATGGGGATTGGCCGGGTGTTCCGCCGCGATTACGACTTGACCCACACCCCGCAATTTCACCAAGTGGAAGGGATGATGGTGGAAGAGGGCACCACCTTTGCCCACATGGCCGGGGTGCTGAGTGAATTCTTGCGGCTGTTCTTTGGTCAACAGCTCAAGACCCGGCTGCGGCCGCATTATTTCCCGTTCACCGAGCCCAGCGCCGAGTTGGATATGCAGTGTTTGTTCTGTAAGGGCGGTGGGTGCAAAGTGTGCAAAAACACGGGCTGGCTGGAGCTGCTGGGCTGCGGCATGGTGCACCGGAATGTGCTGGCGGTGGGCGGGCTTAACCCCGAAACCACCCCTGGCTTCGCCTTCGGCGCAGGGGTTGAACGCTTGGCAATGCTGAAGTATGGTGTGCCCGACTTACGACTTTTTTATGAAAGTCATGGGCAATTCCTGCGCCAATTTGGCCAGGCGCCGGTGGCCGCTGCATAGAAAAGCCGAAGGGTAACCGAATCAACAACAGAAAGCCGAACCCGATGAAAATCGCCTTCGCTCTGGCCACCGTAGCGCTGCTCGGTGCCTGCTCCACCATGCAAAGCGCCAGCTGCGTGCAGCCCGACCCGGTGCAACCCGCCAGCGCCTGCTGGAACAAGGGTGTGGACTGCGGCACCGACATCCAAGCCAACACCAAGTAACCCAATTTCGGGTTATGCCAAACGGGCCTGCGGGCCCGTTTTGGTTGCCTAAGTTATGAATACCCGTTACAAAGGCCGCCATGAAACTCGTGCTTTCTTGGCTGACCGATTATCTGGAATTGAACCCCGGCACCACGCCCGAGGCCCTGGCGGCAGGCTTGGTGCAGCTGGGCCATGAGGTGGATGGCATCCACACCACCGCGCCCGCCTTTACCCACGTGGTGGTGGGGAAGGTGCGGGAGCGGGTGCCGCACCCTAACGCTGAACGCTTGGGGGTGTGCCAAGTGGAGATTGCGCCGGGTGAAGTCAAGCAGATTGTCTGCGGCGCGCCCAATGCGCGCGCTGGGCTGACGGTTGCGGTGGCGTTGCCGGGCGCGGTGTTGCCGGGCGACTTTAAAATCAAGTCGTCCAAAATCCGCGATGTGCTGAGCGATGGGATGATTTGCTCGGTCAAGGAGCTGGGCCTGGGCGACGAGCATAACGGCATTTGGGAACTGACCACCGACGCCGCCGTGGGTACCCCGCTCCCCGCCATCCTGCCGCCGCCCGAGGTGGTGTTGGAGGTGGCGGTGACGCCCAACCGGGGCGATTGCCTGAGCCACCTGGGGCTGGCGCGCGATTTGGCCGCCTTGGGCCTGGGGACGCTGAAGCCGCTGCCCGCCCTGACGGTACAGAACGATGACGGAACCTTCGCGGTGCAGGCGAAGATTGAAGGGGGGGCCTGCCTGCAGCTGAACCTGATCCCGCTGGCAGGGCTTACCGCCAACGCGCCCAGCCCGGCCCTGATTCAGCAACGCCTGGTGGCTGCCGGGCAGCGCCCGAAGAACGCGCTGGTGGATGTCACCACCTATGTGATGCTGGCCTTGGGCCAGCCGTTGCATGCCTATGATGCCGACCGCCTGGCAGGCACCACGCTCACCGCCACACAGGCCCAAGCAGGCCAAGCGTTTGCGGGGCTGACGGGTAGTCATCACACCTTGGCGGCGGCCGATGTGATTGTGACCGATGCCAGCGGCGCGGCGCTGGGGCTGGCGGGGATTTTGGGTGGCGCCAGCAGCGCGATTACCGACACCACCACCCGCGTGGTGCTGGAAGCCGCGGTGTGGGATCCGGTGCAGATTGCCCTAAGCGGCCAACGCCACCAACTGCACACCGATGCCAAGGCGCGCTTTGAGCGCGGCATCGACCCGGCCTTGGCGCCCTATGCCCTGCAGTATGCGGCTCAGTTATTGCAGCAATGGGCGGGCGGCACCGTGGGTAAGCTGGCCACGGCGGGGGCCGGGGTGCCGGCGCCCGAGCCGATTCGTTACCATCCGGCGTTCTTCACCAAATACATTGGGGTGAGCGTGCCGAACGACCGCCAACAGCAGATTTTGACCACGCTGGGTTTTGGCATTCGGGAAATCCAGGCGGGCTGGTTGGTGATGCCGCCCACCTGGCGCACTTATATGGCCACGCCGGAAGACCTAACCGAAGAGGTGCTGCGCGTGGTGGGGTATGAAACGGTGCCGCACCAGTTGCCCACCAGCTCACCCGCCCAGTTTGGCGTGGCGGGTGAGGCGGTGACGCTCGACCGCCGGGCGCGTAAGGCTTTGGCGGGCGCCGGGTTTACCGAACTGCTGACCTACAGCTTTATCGGGCAGGATGCTGCCAACGCCTACGCCAACGGCCACACGCCGTTGCTGCAACTGGCCAACCCGCTGGCCCAAACCGACATGACCACGCTGCGCCCCAGCCTGCTGCCGGGCGTGCTCACCGCGTTGGCCAAGAATTTTGCCAATTCCGACTTGGGTCCGGCCCCCGTGCTGCAGTTGGCCGAGGTAGGCAAGGCCTTCCGCCCGGTGGGCGACAAGACCGGCGAAACGTTGATGGCCGCCGGCGTGTTGGCGCACACCGGCGGGCGCCACTGGCAACAGGCGGTGGCCGTGCCCGAGGCCTTCGCCGCCAAAGGCGCCGCCTTGCGGGTGCTGGAAGCGCTGGGTGCGCCGGTGGCCAGCGGCACCACCGTGGCCGAAGCGCCGGCGCATTACCACCCCGGCCGCAGCGGCACCTTCAGCATCGGGCCGTTCGTGCTGGCGCACTTTGGCGAGTTGCACCCCACCCAGCGCGCGGCGCTGGAGATTCCGGCCAGTGCCGGGCCCTTGGCGGTGTTTGAACTGTACTTGGAACCGCTGTTGAAGCTGAGCGCCAAGCCGCGCAGCTGGCAGCCCAGCCCGTTCCCGCCGGTGAAGCGCGATGTGAGCTTGCTGGTGGCCGAAACGGTGCCCGCGGCAGCGGTGTTGGCCACGCTGACCAAGGCCAGCAAGAACCTGCCGCATGGCACCCAGCTGCAGGCCGAGGTGTTCGACCGCTACAGCGGCGCCCAAGTGCCCGGCGGCCAGGTGGCCCTGGGCCTGGCGTTGACCTTGCAAAGCCCGGAAAAGACCCTGACCGAAGCCGAGGTACAGGCGATTCTGGCCCCGCTGCTGGCTGCGGTGCAAAGCGCCCACGCCGCCACGCTGCGCGGGTAGTTTGATCCTGCCGTAACTCAGCTGAGTTTTGATGAACGCGCCGTTGGCGCGATGCGGCGCCTGCCGTTCTGCCAGCTTGACCCTGCCCAGGAAATCTCTTAAGGCTCCTTCCCAGGTGCCGACGTAGCTCAGCTGGTAGAGCGGCGCATTCGTAACTCACTTATGTTATTGATTTAATTAATATATTTCCAAATATCACGTTTCAAGCGGGACGGGCCTTCTGAAAATTTGGGCATCTCTGAACGCACGCACAGAACCTATTCCGTGGGACTTTCGTGGGACATTGGGGGTATGGTTTACTATGGGCGTACTATCAGAAAGCCCGACCATGCCACGCCATAAACGGAACCCCAATTGCACCCATGCCTACCATGTTGATGTTATAGATTGGGAGGCGAACACCTCATTCAACGACCATGCTTACATGAATATGTTTGGTGAGGGGCCATTTCAGGAAAACCCCGTCATCACTCTGATTGGTACCATCGACTTAGAGCAAGGCAAAACCAAGAAAAAGGGCCTGCCCGTTAAAGTCATCATTTGGTGTGGGGAGTATTGGCATGACCCACGCGATCGTCCCAAAGATGAAGAGCCCATCGGTAACGTTGAGATTCTGCGCTCTCAACAGGGTAATAAAAGCCGAGACACCCTCTTTCTCCGTATCAGCCTACCCCCACGTTCATGGGAATTGGTCTTGGCAACCCTCGTCGCCAATAAGAAGTTAAAAGTCTTCGCTATGGGGAGTCCCCTCGAGAAGAAGAGCGGGAAGATTTACCAAGTCAGCATCCGCAGCTCTACGGCATCGGGAGAATAGTTGGGAAAGATTGTAGAAAATGCCATTTACTGGCAAGCTGTTACATATTCAGGCTTGAGGGGGGCGCTGTGCGTAACATCGGTATCGATACTTCAGAGGGGCTCGTTTATGAGCTCGATGGTTTCCGTGGTCATCCCGTTTGGCCAATGCCTGTGATTACCAGAGCTAAGTTTGTCTACCCTTCTCAGGGCCCCCTTGAGGCCGATGCATCTATGAACATGCTGGGATATCGATTCAGGGAGGATTCATTCGACCCAATCTCCAGAATTCGGCGTGGTCGGTTTTACCGTACCCCTGAGAATGGGTCTCTCTCCCAAAATTGCACGGTTGCCAACCATCCGGCTAGGCCATTTGAGGGCATAGCCCACGATATTCATGGAAGAACAAAGCGACTGGATATTTTCTACGGGGACCTGATCTTTCAGAACTTTCTGAAAGGAAAACGGGAAAGACCGCTGGTATTACTGGGCGTAGATGAGCGTTTTACTGTGTGGAGTATCGTCAATATCGAGGCCATCTCCACGGGTGAAGATTTGGTAACCCTTAAGGGGCGAAATAGCTTTGGGCTTCTCCCCTCTCTTAATGAAGAGAACGTTCCCGAGAAGCTTAGGGCCAAGCTGGTTGAATCTCTGGACACGTTTGCCGATGAAGTCCATCGCTCCTCGCCTACCTCGGTTGTAGACCGAGCAAGAGATGTCGTCACCTACGCCCTACTTGCCCATCTGGGTGTACAGAGCGCTGAATCAAAGGACTTGGGCAGCTTAATAAAGCAACTGGAGGGCCGAGAGTTGGTTATTGCCGCAAGCTCGGCAACGATCATCAACCGCCTCCATGCAAGGGGGAAGGCAGTAGAGCAGGAAAAGAGAGCCTTACGCCCAATTCGGGAAGAAGACGCAGAGCTTGTCACCCACTGCGTTGGAAACCTCTTGTGCGAGCTTGGCATGGCTGAATGGAGGTAGAAATTTTCGCCTCTATGCAATACACCGGTCTTTTTAATTCAACGAATTAAGATTTTATCCTTTGTATTTATTGAATCTTACGCTGCGGCTCGTTGACGCACCTCATTGATAAGTTTCATAAGCTGTTGAACATCTAATTGAGGAAATACACCACTGATGCCTTGATCGTTAAAGTCAGTAAATGGGCTCTCATAAAGCCGTCGAGGATCCATAGCGCCTCGTTCAGTCAGATATTCAATAATAAGATTGATGAATTCAATCTGATTAGCATTTAAATTACGCTCTGCAAGAAAGCCAGCAAAAGCCAATTTAGCCGCATCACGCTCAAGACCGACGAGAGATCTTACAAAAAGGCCAAAGCCACCTGCAGCACGAGCCTCATCAAGATCTGTATTAGTAGCGCCAATCTCTTCTACCAATATCCTTTCTAATTCATCCAAATCCTGTGGTGTCAGTTGTTCGTTGCGTCTCAGTTTTTGTATTGTGATGTGGTCAAGGCGACGCCGTAGAAAATTCTGGGCTTTCATTTGGAATCGCTCCTTGTCGGTTCCGACGCTAGCCATGGGTAGGGTAATGGTGCTGCTTTCACCAATCTCGTCCGTAAAGTCCGTGTAAACCAAGACGCGAGCCTCGCCTTCGATGAGCTTAATCAACCCGCGTAGCTGGCGGCGCATCTGCTCAAGTGACCAAGCGTCGATATCCTGCCAAAACTCCGGTGTCTGCACCTCAAGAATAACCGGCATCATGGCAGCGACAATAGGGACGTTGCCGAGAGCCTCAAGTCGTGCGGCAATGGCAGAGACCTTTTCCTGGCACCGGGCGATGGCAGGGTCGCTGTTCAATATGGAGAGCTGGCCGCGCAGCACGATAAGATCAAACTGCTTGGCAGCAATATCATCATCAACTAGTGCCGTTGGAAGCCCTGCAACGTCGTTGATCAAAATTTCCCTGTCTTCAGCGCTCAGGTTATCCCATGCATCAGGGTGTTGGAAGGCCTCGACGACCCGGCGCTTGGCACGCACAAGGAAGTTGTCGATGGTCATGCCAGCTACCTCGTCCCGCAAGCGAGCGCGGTGATCAGCTTCGAGAGCGCCCAGGCGATCGTCGCGCTGTTCGGCGGACAACCCCTGAATGGCGGCCGAGATTTCAACCCGGGTCGCAAAAAGTCGCTGGCTCAACGATGGAGCCACAACCCCTTCGGTCACGTTAGGGTTCTGATTGAAGAATTCGAAATTCTGGCAGAAGTCGAAGATTAGGAACTCACGCTTGTCATCCCCAGGGCCAAAGAGGTCAGGGCTGAGCCGCGTGCCGCGCCCAATCATCTGCCAGAATTTAGTCTTCGACCGAACGATCTTGAAGAATACCAGATTCAGCACTTCTGGCACATCAATACCTGTGTCGAGCATGTCGACCGAAATCGCAATGTGCGGTGAGCGCTCCGGCGTTGAAAAGTCATCGATGAGGGACTGCGCGTACTCGGTCTGGTAGTCGATCACTCGG
>JADCGN010000011.1 GCA_020249005.1 Alphaproteobacteria bacterium | reverse complement strand
CGCCACCCGGCCCACGTTGGGCTCAATCGTGCAGAACGGGAAGTTGGCCGCCTGCGCCGTCATGGTTTGGGTGAGGGCATTGAACAGCGTGCTCTTCCCCACGTTGGGCAACCCCACGATCCCACAGCTAAACCCCATCTCCGCACCCTTTCTGTTATGGCGAGCTATACCGAGGCATTGCCCAGTTTGGCAAGGGTATCGAGGGGGTTTTCCAGCATGCTCGGCAGATTATCGATCAGCTTCGACAGCAACGGCGTGATGACATCCAATTCCTGAGCCGTAAAATTTTGCAGCACGTAATCTTCCACCGGTTGCAGCCCCACGGGGCGGCCGATCCCCACCCGCAGGCGGTGATAATTGCCCCCCAGCGCCGCGGTGATCGACTTCAGCCCATTGTGTCCGGCATCACCGCCGCCAACTTTATACTTTACTTTGCCTAGGGCGAGATCCAGCTCATCATGCACCACCCACAGCTGTGGGGGCGGGACTTTATAAAAGGCCGCGGTCGCCTGCACGCTGCGGCCGCTGAGGTTCATGAAGGTTTGCGGCTGCAGCAGCAGCACGTCGTGCTGGCCCACACGGCCTTTGCTTAACAACCCTTGGTGCTGGCTTTTCCAAGCCGGAAAGCCATAGGCCAGCCGTACCCGTTCGGTGAACAAAAAACCCGCATTGTGGCGGGTACGGGCGTATTGGGTGCCCGGGTTACCAAGGCCGGTAAGGAGCATCATGGTGTCATCCACTCCGAACCATAGATATCGCCGTAGTCACCAGCCGCGGCGCGGGCGCTGGTGCCGCCCGAACGGTTGGAAGCATTGACATTTTGCCCAGAACACATGGGGGGGGTGAAAGGTCGGGTGGTCATTTTCGCCTCGCGCAGCAAATCGCCTAAGCCCACCATAAAACCCTCGACCAAGCCAGGAATGCTGGGAATCGTCGCACCAATCAGAATCGAGACAATCGCCCCAAACCAACCGCCGCCGGTCACCAAGCTCCAGAGGCCGCTGAAGACCAACAATAACCCTAAAATCAGCCCCAGGTTGCCAGTGAGCAGGGCGCGGCCATCGCAGTACAAGCCCAACGCCAGCATTTGTGAAGTTTGGCCGTTGGAGGTTCCCGTCGGGTTGGTCTGAGCCCAGAGGTCGGCACCCAGCACCAGCAACCCTGCCACCAGCAGGCATACTCCAAACAGCTCACGGCGTGAGGGTGTCATGCTTTCAGCATAGGGTGCATAGGCTGCAAAAGCTAGGCCCCAGCCGGTGCGGCCACGTTTGGCACGCCCTTACTGGTGCTATATTGCACTTTAAACTTTTTTTCTGGGTTCAGAATGGCTTGGCAGGTTTTGGCCGCCACCGCAGCTTCGGCAAAGCCGGTAAGGATGAGCGGCACTTTGCCTTCGTAACCGGCCATGTCCCCAATGCACAGCAGCCCGGGGCGCCGGGTTTGCATGGTGGTGCGGTCAACCGGAATGATGCCGCGTTCCAGCCCCAGATTCCAACTTTCCAGAGCCCCGGCTTGAGGTTGCAGGCCAAAGCAGCAGACCAAGGCGCTGGCCTCGACCGCGCGGGTTACCCCGTTGGGGTCGGCCAAGGTCAGGCGTTCCAGATGACCGTTGGGCCCGTGCAGCTCTTTCAGTTCATAAGGCGTGTGCAGCGTAATTTTGCCTTGGTCGGCCAGCGCCAACATCTGGGCCACGGTGGCCTCGGCGGCGCGGAATTCGGCCCGCCGGTGCACCACATGCACGTGGGCAGCAGCGTGTGTGGGGTGGCTGGCCAGCTCCACGGCCCAATCGACGGCGCTGTCACCGCCCCCTGCTAAAACAATCGTTTGATCAGCGAACTTCGCCTTGTTTGTAATGGCGTAGGCGACGCTGCCGGTGGCTTCGTAGGCGGCCAGGTTGGCCAAGCCAGCCGGTTTGCGCGGCGCAAACAACCCGCCGCCGCCCGCCACCACCACCACGCGGGCCTGCACCGTTTGGCCGCCCGCCCGGGTGAGGAGAAACCCCGCATCATCGGGCAAAGCGTACAAGTCGGTCACGGCCTCATGCAGCAAATAGGTCGGTTGGTAGGGGGCCGCTTGCTGTTGCAGCTTGGCCACCAAATCACCCGCCAAAATATGGGGGTGGCCGGGCACATCGTAAATCGGCTTTTCCGGGTACAAGGCTGCCAGTTGGCCTCCCACTTGGGGGAGGCTGTCCAGCACCACCGCACGGTAGCCTAAAAATCCGGCCTCAAACACCATAAACAGGCCAGAGGGGCCCGCGCCTATAATCGCCACATCGGTTGTGAAATCTGCCATAGCGCGTTGCTACCACCCTTGACCTCACCGAGCAAGCTTGGGCACACTGGCGCCAATGAAAAAACATTTCTGGCTGTGGCTGTGTCTTCCGTTTGTGCTGGGTGCCTGTGCGCAGCGGGTGCACCCGCCCGAACCCGCCAACAAAGTTCAGCCTTCGCGCCAATATTAGTTCACCCTATGCCGAGATAATGACCTTAACCTAAACTGAAGTAAGACAATGGGCCTCTCCAAGAACCTGAACTACGCCTACTACCCAGGCTGTGCCGCCAAGCAGATCCAGAAAGAAGCCGATTGGTCGGCCCAGGCCATCAGCAAACAACTGGGCATAACCTTGCACGATATGCCCGCCGCCACCTGCTGCGGCGCCGGGAACCTGCAGGAGCACGACCTGGCGGCGGCATTGGCCATCAATGCGCGGATTTTCAGCCAGGCCGAGGAAATGGGGATGGATATTGTCACCATTTGCAATACGTGCTTGCAAACGTTCAGCTACGCCAACCACCGCCTGGTGCATGAGCCGGCGCTGCGTGCGGATATCAACAAAGTGTTGGTGAAGGCTGGGGTGCGCCCGTACGAAGGAACGGTGGAAGTGAAGCACCTGATTTGGGTACTGGTGGAAGAGGTGGGCGCCGAAACCCTAAAGCAACACTTGAAGAACCCCTTAAACGGCCTGAAGGTAGCGCCGTTTTATGGGTGCCACGCCATGCGCCCGAGCGAGATTTTTGTGGGCCGCGGTGGCACCGTGAATGGACCCAAGTATCTTGAAACGCTGATCGCGACCTTGGGTGGGGAGAGCGTGGACTACTACGGCAAGGACAAATGCTGCGGCTTCCATTATATGCTGGTGAACGAAAAAGAGTTTCTGCACATGAGCGGCGGGCACAGCTTGGAAGCCAAGCAGGCCGGCGCTGATGTGATGGTGTCTCCGTGTACCTTGTGTGACTTTGCGCTGGGCGCTTACCAAGCCCGCAGCGAGAAGGCGATGGGCGTGACGATTGGTCTGCCGGAAATGAACATCGCCCAATTGGTGGGCGTGGCGTTTGGTTTGGATGATAAAACACTGGGCCTAAGTCGCTTGAGCGTGGATCCCGGTGCTGCCTTGCAGGCCCGTGGCGTACGTTAACCAAATCCCAAAAGGACGAAACCGATGCAACGACGGACGTGGATGGTGAGTGGCATGGTGGTGGTGGCGGTGGTGGTGTTGGCCAGTACCGGCCTGGCCCAAGACGGCGAACCGAGCGGCACCTTTGCCCCGGTGGTGCCGGGTTTGACGGCTGAGGGGTTGGAATCCTGGTTTTTCAGCTTTTTGGAAAAGTTGCTGAACCTGTTCGCGCAATTCATCGGACAAATCTTGCAGCAGATTTTCGGCGGGGTAAGTGGCCTGTTGACAGGCACGCCGCCCACCACCAGCGTATAGCAGCCAACGAAGTGGGGTGCCAATGCAGCAGGGAATGTGGGGAGTAGCCTTGGCGTTGGCAGTGGCGGGCTGTGCCGCCAATCCGGCCACCGGCGGCCGCAATTTTAGTGTGGTGAGTGAAGCTCAGGAACGGGCGATCGGCAACCAAACGGCCAACCAGGCGATTGAGGAGCACGGGCTTTACAAGCCCGAAAGCCGGGTCACCGGCTACGTAAACGATCTTTGCCGTAAAACCTGGGGCGTCACCGAGATGGCCGCCGACCCGGTGCAGTGCATTTTCCTCAACAGCGAACAATTCAATGCTTGGGCCACGCCGGGTTACATTAACGTGTACCGCGGCCTATTGCCGTATATGCAGAGCGAGGCTCAGCTGGTGAGCGTGATCGGCCACGAAGCCGGCCACGTGACGGCGCGCCACGTGGGCAGCCGGATGACGGCGGGCGTGGTGGGTGGCCTGGTGGGGGCGTTGGCGGGGGCGTACATCGGCCAGCAATTAGATAACAATACCACCGCCCAAGTGGCCAGCACGTTGATTGGCGCGGGTGTGGGGGCGGGCTTGGCCACCTACAGCCGCAGCCAGGAAACCCAGGCCGACGAACTAGGTCAGCGTTATATGGAACGCCTCGGCTACGACCGCCGTGAAAGCGCCGGGATGGTACAGGCCATGCTTTATAAAGAAGTGTATGACCAAGAGGTGGCCCGCCTGTTTAACGGGGGCCAGCCGGTGGGTGAGGG
>JADCGN010000109.1 GCA_020249005.1 Alphaproteobacteria bacterium | reverse complement strand
GTCACGCTCACGTTGGTGGTCGGGATCATGCAATCCTGCGGGCAGGTCATCACGCGCTGGTTCAGCGCCCCGTCCACGCAGTTCACCCGGGTGCGGTTCTCGTCAATCTTCGTCTGCGTCGCCGCGCTGTTCAAGTTCGTGGTCGGTTGCGCCACGCGCTCGAGGGCATGGGCCGACCGCACGGCAAGAGTACCGCCCGTCAGTGCGGTGGCTAGGCCGGCCAGGCTTAAGGCAGTGGTGGCAAGGCGCATCCGTCTCGCTTTCTTTTTCTGTTTAACTTTTAGTAAATTACTTGGCTTGCGCCAAGCGGCTCCCCCACCAGGAGCCGCAATCGCCTTACCCGGTATGGTATTCTGGCTACCGGGCCACGTTCCGCAGCGCATTGAGTACGTCGCTGTCGTAGGCCCCTTGGCCCATTTGCTTCAGCGCTTCGGCCTTGCTCAGCGCCTTGCGGTGGGCCCGGTCGGCGGTCATGGCGGCATAGGCGTCGGCGGCGCCCAGCACCTTGGCCATCCGGTGCATCTGGTGGCCCAGCAGCCCACGGGGGTAGCCGCTGCCATCCACGCGCTCGTACATTTGGGCAATGATCGGGACGATCGGCAGGTCGAAGTCCAAATCGCCCAAAATTTCCATCGCCTGGGTAATGTGGCGCTGCAGTTCCTCGCGTTCCGCCGGGGTGTACTGACCCTTTTTTCCCATGATCTCGCGTGGCACTAACAACCGCCCCACCGCCGAAAGCTGCGCGGCATAGTACAGCGTGGCCCGCTCGCCTACGCCCAGGCGCAGGGCATTGCCCATCGCCACCGCCAGGCGCGAGACCTTTTGGTGGTGCCCCGCCAGGTAAGGGTCGCGCGCTTCCACCACGCGCACCAGGGCATCCATGGTCTGGCCCAGCAGCTTCACCCGGGTGGTATTGCGTTGCGCCATCAAGTGCAGGGTCAGGGCCAGCATCAGGGCCCCTAACACCGCCGTTAACAAGCCCACCACAGCGTAAAGTCCGGGTTTATAGAGGCTCATCAAGCCCAAGGCATCCTGGGCCCGGTATTCCTGCAGCAAGGCCAAGGGCGTGCCCTCAATCGGCTGGATCGAGGCAAAAACTGGCGTGCCATCCACCACGCTGGGATTGGCGACACGAGCATCGGCGGCTTTATTTTGCAAGGCTGCGAGGCTTTCGGTGAGGGTGGCAACACTGGTACGGCCAATTAGCTGGGCCTGCTCACCTTCCCCGTTGGGGACGGCTTGCAGCAACGCAGTACGCTCGCCGACGCGGTCGAGCGGCGTGGCGGCCACCAATTCGGCCAACTGGACGCCCACCGGCACGGTGGCCCACAGCACTCCCACCACGGTGGGCGCCATGGTGGGCGCATTGCCTTCTTGGGCCACGATTGGCCGCAACAAATCCAACACCGGGCCGGTCTCGGGTGTCACCCGCACCGGCAGCGTGGCGCCCTGGCCCGTGCTCACCACCGTTTGCAACGCCGCTTGCGCCGCCGCCAAATTACCGGGCAACGGCCCGGCGCTCAGCACCACTTGGCCAGTGCGCTGCAGCAAGTGAGCGCCGACAAAGCCGCGGCGTTGCTGAAAGTCGTTCAGCAGCTGGTTGATGTATGGCGTTTGCGCACGTACGGCTGCCACCAACGCGGGGTCATTCAGCGTTCCTTCGCGGTCGGCCAACCAGAGCCGCACCAGGTCGGCTTCGGCAGTGGTGTCGGCCACCTGGATCAATCCGTTCAGCCACGCCCCCACCGTGCTGGCGCGGTTTTGGCTTTGCAAGGCTACGCGAGTGGCGGTGTCTTCCACCAATTGGCCCAAGCGCTGGCTCACCAACAGTTGGGCGGCCAACAGCCCGCCCAGCAGCACCGCCAACAGCACCAACAGCAACCAACCAATGAAGGGCTTGACCTGTACCGCACCCCGGTAGTTGGCCACGGTGGCCTGCGGCGCCAAGTTGGGCAGACCGGGTTGCACCAGCGGCGTTTCAGGACTGTTGGCTTTGCTGGCGGCAGGCTTTTTGGCTGGCTTGGCCGGGGCTTTCGGGGCGGCGGGCATGGCGTTGGGCCTTTCTTGTTACGGCGTTGATGGCGACCTATTCCGGGCGCAGGAACACCCAACGGTGTTGGGCGTTAATCGCATAGTAGGGAGAATACTGCGTAATTAAGCGGTCTGGCAACGGCTCGTTGCTGAGGTTATCCAGAATGTACTGCTCATCACCCAACTTAACGGCCAGCACCGCGTGGGCAATTCCCCGTACGGTGTCGCGCAGCACCACCAGGCGTAGCGCACTTTCCGGCCAACCTAGGGCTTTCAGGGTGTAGTATTTGGCAATGCTATAATCTTCGCAGTCACCGCTACGGGTCAGAAATTGCGTCGGCGTCTCCCAATAATCGCTGCGGCCCCAGTTATCGATGTCCTCAATGTAGGGTTGGCGGTTCACCCAGCGGTGCACCTGCACCATCTGTTCGTAACGGCCCATGGTACGCCATTCGGCCAAGCGTTCCCACCAATCATTGCGCAGGCCGCGGCAGGTGCCGCTTTGGCAGGTTCCTACCAGATCCTCGTCCTCGGTGCGCCGCAGCACCTCCGTCCATTTTGGGATGCTCTGGATATTGGTGGTGCGCACGCTGGGGCGGCCGAACAAGTCGGCATGGGCGGCGAGCGGGAACATCACCGCCACCAACAGGGCGGCGGATAGGGTACGCATCGGGTTAACGCTCCGTCAGGGCGCGTTCGCGCGCTTTGTTCAGCGGTTTCAGCAAATATTGCAGCACGGTCTTTTTGCCGGTCACGATGTCGGCGGTCGCCACCATCCCGCTCTTAATCGGCAGCTTTTGGCCAAAGCGCTGCAGGTAGTTTTGTTTGGTACGCACGTTCACCTTGAAGTAAGTTTCCGGCTGGTTGCCGCTGCGGGCGTTTTCATCGGTGAAGCTGTCGGCGCTGATGCTTTCCACCGTGCCCTGTAACCCGCCGTAGATGGAAAAATCATAGGCCGTAATCTTCACCAACACCGGCAGGCCCGGCCGCAGGAAAGCCACGTCTTGCGGGCGGACGCGGGCTTCCACCAGCAGGGTTTCTTCCAACGGCACAAGCTCCACAATGTTGGTGTTGGGCTGCACCGCCTGGCCGATGGTGTTCACCAACACCTGCTTCACCTCGGCGCGGATCGGGCTTTTCAGCACCGCGCGGTCGACCCTGGCCACGTCGGCCTGCACGCCTTGGCCCAGGCGGTTGAATTCTTCCGTCAACTTGCCCAGCTCGTCGCGCGCCTCGTTTTTGTACTTCAAGGTGGCCTCTTCCACCTTGCTTTGGGCTTCGCGCAGGGCCGCTTGGGCGGCAGGGATGGCGGTTTGCGCGGTGTTGTAATTCTTGCGGGCATCCACCACCGCGCGCTCCAGGCGCAGCAAGTCGGCCTTGCTGATGGCCCCACTTTCGAACACCGGCTTGGTCATGTTCAGTTCATCTTGCGCCAGCTGCAGGGCGCTGGCCAAGCTGCCGGCGGTGCGGCGGGCGTCGTTCAGTTCTTGGCGCCGTTGCTCCACCTGCTCGTTCAGCACGGCCCGGGTGGCCTCCAGTTCCGACTTACGGTTGTCAAACAACTTGGTCACCTCGGCCAACAACAGCGGCGTGTTGGGGTCGGTACTGCTGATAAGGCTGGCGGGGAAGGCCAAGTCGGTGCCCTCCACTTCGGCCTGCAACCGCGCCATGTTGGCCTGTAAAAAGTCGCGGCGGTTCACCTTTTCGCCCACCCCGCTGGCGGCCTGGGCGTCATCCAGCCGCACCAGCACTTGCCCCGGTTCCACCACCTGGCCGCTTTGCACCAAAATCTCCTTCACCACGCCGCCTTCGGGGCTGCCCACCAGCTGGACCTTGCCGCTCGGGATCACCTGCCCCGGCGCGTGAGTCACCTCATCCAGGCGGGCAAAGGCCGCCCACAGCAAAAACAACACCAGGAACCCCAGCAGCACGTAAAACAGCAACTGGGCGGCCGGGTGCGCGCCGCGCAAGGTGGCCTGGCGCACATCGTCCATAAACTCGGCATCCTGCCAGGCGTCGGACAGGAAGGTGTCGTACCACAGTTTGCGAAATTTGGCCGCCAGCCCCTGCCCCACCGTGCCGCTTACCCCCACGCCCAAGCGGTGGGCCAAGGGGTTATCCAGCAAGTCCAAGCGTTGCCCCTTGGGCGGCGTGTGGTTGGGCGGGAGCAAGTTACGCATGGGTTACAACGCCTCGGCTTCGCTGGTGCCGCCGGCAGCGCTGCCGCCGCCCACGCTTAAGGGGGTTTTCACGCCCAGACGGGCCAGCACTTCGGCTTTGGGGCCGTCGGCAATGATGCGGCTGTCATCAATCACCACCAGGCGGTCGACCAGTTCCAACATGCTGGGGCGGTGGGTGATGAGCACCAACGTGCGGTTGGCCAACCAACGGCGCAGCCGCTCCTTCACCCAGTTTTCGCTGGTGGCGTCCATTTCGCTGGTGGGGTCATCCAGCACCACAATCCGGCCGTCGTGCATCAGCGCGCGGGCCAGGCCAATCGCTTGGCGCTGGCCACCGCTCAACAGCTCGCCGCGTTCGCCCACCGGCAAATCCAACCCCAGCGGGTGGCGCCGCACCAGGCGGAAGGCCCCGGAAAGTTCCAGCGCTTGCATCAGGTCGGCGTCGCTGGCTTCGGGGTTGGCCAGCAAAAGGTTTTGCCGCAACGTGCCGCGGAACAGGTGCAAATTCTGCGGAAAATAACAGATGTTCTGCCGCAGCTCGGCAGGGTCCAGCTGGTTCAGATCCAGCCCATCCACCCGCACGCGGCCTTCTTGCGGCTCGTATAGCCCCAAAATCAGGCGTGCCACGGTGCTCTTGCCGCTGCCGGCGCGGCCCACAATCCCCACCTTTTCGCCGGGCCGAATCGCCAGCGTGGCCTGGTGCAGGCTCACCAGCTTGCTGCCCGGGTAGGCAAAGGTCACGCGGTCCAAGTCCACCGCCCCGGTCACCACCGGGTGGTGCACAAAGCTCTTGCCCGGTGGGCGCTCGGTGGGGCTGTTCATAAACTTGGTGAGGGCTTCCAACGCCACTTTGGTTTGGCTCCAGCGCACATAGAGGCCCGCCACTTGGATGACCGGCGCCAACGCGCGCATCACCAGCATACTGCAGGCCACCAGGGCCCCGGTGGTCAGGCTGCCGCTGAAAATTAGGTAGGTGCCCCAGATCATCAGCAGCACGTAAATCAGCTGCCCGGCCCAGTAGGCAAAGTTCAGCGCCAAGTTGCTTAAAAAGCGAATTTTCCCCGCCCCGCGGGCGGTGGTGCCGGTCACCCGCTCCCACACCCCTTGGGCATGGCTGGCGCTGCCGATCGCCTTGATGTTTTCCAGCGCATTGATGGTTTCCACCAAATGCCCGTGCTTCAAATCGGCATCGGCGGCTTGGTGGCGGGCAATTTCTAGCATTTCCCGTTGCAGCACCATGCATACCGCCAGCACCAGCGGCACCGCCACCAAGGGCAGCAAGGCCAAGGGCCCGCCCAACAATCCAATCACCGCAATAAACAGCAACATAAAGGGCAAGTCCACCAACGCCACGATGGTGCTGCTGGTGAAGAACTCGCGCAGGCTGTCGTAGTCGCGCAGTTGGTTGGCCATGGCTCCGGCGCTCATCGGCTGCTGCTGCAGCTTCAGGTTCAGCAGTTGGCTGTAAATGCGGCTGGCCAGCAGCACATCGGCGCCTTTCCCGGCGGTATCCACAAAGTAGGCGCGCAGTTGGCGGAAGACGGCGTCAAAGGTGTAGGCAATCACTGCGCCGATGGCCAACACCCACAGCGTTTCTTGGGCCTGGTTGGGCACCACGCGGTCGTAAATGTTCATTACGAACAACGGGGAAGCCAGTGCCACCAGGTTCACCACCAACGCCGCCAGGGCTACTTTGTAATACAAGGGTTTAAATTGTGCGATGGTGCCCCAGAACCACTGTTTGGCGGGGGCGGAAAGTTCCTGTTCCACCTGGGTGCGCAGGGTGGCCTTCACCAAAATATAGGTGCCGCCGGCCGCCTGGGCAAACTGCGGCGCCGTCATGGTTTCGGGCTCGCCGGTAAAGGTGTTAATCAGCCGATACACGGCTGCCGCGCCTTCTCCTTGAATTTTCTGCAAGATTGCCGCCCGTCCATTGGTGAGCAGCACCACCGCGGGCAGCACGGCCGGGTCCAGCTCGGCCAGGGTGCGGGTCACCACCCGGCTGTTCAGCCCGGCGCGGGTGGCGGCACGGCCGAACAAATCGGGGGTTAAACGATTATTTTGTAAGGGTAAGCCGGCAATGAGGCTGGTTAAGCTGTGGTTCAGTTTATAATGCTTCAGTAACCACTGCAGGCAGCCTTGCAGGCTATCCGCGCTGTTGCCCTGCAGCCCGCGGGTGGCCAGCGGCTGCTCGGCCAAGGCCGCCAAATTCGGCAAAACGGCAGGATCGGCGGGGTTGCGCATGCTGGCTACCTTAGGCGCCGGGTATGGTTTTGCCTAGCTGCAGCGTGGGTTCAGCCGCATGCACCGCGGCATCTTGGCAACGTTATCAGGGCATTACCAAGCAAATCGAAGGCTGCTACGTGTAACATTTTTCTCACCAGTCAAGCCATTTCCTGTTTTTAGCCCTGCTTGTGGATAAGGCGTGTGAAAATTTTATCACAGAAGCCCTTGCACAATTTCCAGGCACTCCCTATATGCATACACAACTAGCCAATCTGACACATCCAGGCTGGCCGCAAACCCAAATGGTTGAGCAACCAAAGGAGCGAACCCATGAATAAATTGCTGATTGCCGGGTTGTTGACGGTCACTGCCCTCAGCACCACGCTGCAGGCCAATGCTGCCAGCATTACCGAAGCCATGAACCTGGCCGTGACCACGCACCCCGAGGTGCTGGTGGCCGGGGCCGAGCAGCAAGCCATCGGGCAGCGCATCCTGCAAGCCCGTGCCGGCTACAAGCCCACCTTGGATTTTGCCGCCGGGACCGGTTATGAGTGGAGCAAGAACAGCAGCACCCGCTTCCGCGCCGCCCGCACCCCGGGTAGCGGTAAGCAAGGCAGCCGCGACATGTGGCGCAACGAAGCCCGCCTGAACGCCAGCCAGATGCTGTTCGACGGCTTTCAAACCAAGAGCCGCATCGGCGCCGAAACCGCCCGTGAAGCCGCCGCCACCTTCCGCGTGATGGATATTAAGAACCAAATCGCCCTACGCGCCGCCGAAGCCTACCTGATGGTGCTGCGCGCCCAAGAGCAAATCGCCCTGGCGCAAACCAACGTGGAAACCCACCAGAGCTACCTGGCGAAGATCCAAAACCGCGCCACCGGTGGCCGCAGCGCCCAGGCCGATATCGAGCAGGTGCAAGGCCGCCTGGCCCAAGCCATGGCCAACGTGGAAGCCGCCCGCGGCGACCTGCGCCAAGCCGAAGCCAACTACTTGGAAGCGGTGGGCGAAATGCCCAACGGCCTGGCCAAGGATGCCACCCCGTTCAGCGCTGTGCCCGCCGACACCACCGGCGCGATTGGCCGCGCCATGGCCAACAGCCCGGTGATCGCCGCCGCCCGCAAGAACATTCAAGCCGCCAACGCCCAAGTGGCCGAAGCCAAGTGCCTGTTCTGCCCGAAAATCACGGCCGAGGGCGGGATCAGCCGCAACTGGAACCTGGATGGCGTGGATGGCCCCAACCACGACGCCACCGCCATGCTGATGTGGCGCCAGAACTTCTACAACGGTGGCCGCGACGTGGCCCAGCGTGATGAGCGCATCGCCCTGGTGGGTGCCGCCGAAGCCAAGCTGGAGCAAGAGCGCCGCCTGGTGGAAAAGAGCGTGATCGACGCGATGGCCCGCCTGGATGCCGCCAAGAACCGCCTGGAGCCCTTGAACCGCTACGTGCAAGCCGCCACCACCACGCGTGACGCCTACGTGGCCCAGTTCGACCTCGGCCAACGCAGCCTGCTGGACCTGCTGGACAGCGAAGTGGAGCTGACCAGCGCCAAGGCCGGCGTGATTGACGGCAAGTTTGAACTGGATGCCGCCGCCTACGCCGTGCTGGCCCATATGGGCGACCTGGTGCCCAGCACCACCCAAATGGCCGCGAAGTAATTGGCGTTTGCCCCCTGAACCCCGCTGCAAGGCGGGGTTTTGCTTTGCAGTCCGCATATTTTCACGTATACCACCCGCAATGGATTGCGCCCCCTACACGCTGCTGCTGCCTCCCGCCCCGGCGGCCGAGCTGCGCGTGTACCAGCTTTCGCCCGGCGCCCAAGTACAGCTTTCACCACTGTGGGAACGGGTGGAATACCGCGTGGAGGATGGCCACCTGGTGCTGACCAGTGCGGGCGGCGGCACCGTACTGCTGCGCGATTACCTGCCCAGCCTGCACCACACCCGCTGCCCGGCGGCCCTGACGCTGCCCAAGGGGGCCAAACGGGCCCAAAAGGGGTGGCGCTGGCGGCGGCAAGCGGCGCAATAACCAACCAAAAAACTCAACTAAACACATCAGAACATTCAACAATCATTAGACGATTCTACTAATTTCCCACACCCCGTCCCGGCTTTCCTGGGGGATTTATACATTTTACCTTACAACCGATTGACCGCGACCGATCGGCGTCCACACACTTTGCCACGGCCCCCAACAACAACCAACAAAGTGCCTGTCCGATGAAGCTGCAACGGCTGTCTGTGACCATCAATCCCCTTACCCTGCGGGAAGCCGAGCAGGCCCTAGCGCCGGTGCTGGCGCCGTTGTTGTCCGCCTTGCTGCAAAGCTTTTATGGCTGGATCACCCAAACGCCCGAGCTCGCGAAGGTGGTGCAGCAGAGCGCCAACGGCCGCAGCATGGAACAGATGGTGCAGCACCTCACCAAGGCCCAAACCCACCACTGGATGAAGCGCCTGGAAGCGGGCGATAATGCCGACTACCGCCAACGCATCCAGGTCATCGGCAATACGCACATGCGGATCGGCCTGCCGCTGCAATTTTTCATCAATGGCTATCGGCATATTTTGGTGCAGGGCAGCGCCATGTTGGCGTCGGCACTGGCCAAACACCCGCACGCGGCACAACTCACCGAAGCCTTCAACCGTCTGGTGATGGATGACCTCAACAACATCGCCTCGGCCTACTTTCAGGCGGTGAATGACAAAAACGCCAACCAAATGGGCACGATCACCGACACGCTACACCAACGGGTGGGCACGGCGGTGGATACCATCGCCAGCGCCACGCAGGAACTGTCCAACTCGGCCACTTCCATCACCGAACAGTTGGTGGTGAGCGGCAGCCGGATCGACAAAGCCGCGCAACAATCGCAAAGCGCCAAGCAGATGACCACCGCGCTGACCGAACAGGCCAATACGATCAATGAAATCGTCAGCCTGATCAGCGATATTTCCGGGCAAATCAACCTGCTGGCGCTGAATGCCAGCATCGAAGCGGCGCGGGCGGGCGACGCGGGCCGCGGCTTTGCGGTGGTGGCAAATGAGGTGAAAAAGCTGGCCGGGAATACCGAAAAGGCCACCGAGGACATCCGCACTAAAATTACCGAAATCCGCGAGGGCACCAAGGTGGTGAGCGAGTCGATCCACAACCTGGCCGACACCGTGCTCAGCATGCAGGAAATCACCCACAGCATCACCAACACCATGAAGGAGCAGATGATTGCCACCAGCGACATCGCCAAGCACTCGCACGAACTCACCGAAGGGGTGGAAAGCTTCTTGGGCGACCTGAAGCACCTTCAAACCGCGCAGTAAGGCGCCACTTCGTTCGCTGTTCAACCACTAATAACTACCTTTTTGTGGAGTGCGTTGGACTAAATACACCCTAAGAGAAGAAGCACTTGCCGTTGCGCCACCACCCACTGGCATCAAGGCAGCGGTCTTGCTTCCAAGGCTCTTGCACCGCAGGCATATTGAAAAGCATGAGATGCAAAAGCATAAATCCACCAAGCCATATCCAGCTGAACTTTGGGGCCTCACGCCAGATAACCCACCACCCGCCAACCACAGCAAAGCTTGCCAGAACGAGCCAGAGGCCAAGTATGAAACCGCCATCCATCAGCCAATACATGGCTGGGTACAGCGCAAGGAGGCCAATGTATGCCAGCAGCACCAAACAGCCACAAAAACAAGCGGCTAATTTTAGAACTTTTGAACTGCTAATAACGTTCATCCAATCCTTCAGGTCTTAAGGGTTCAACTAAATCACGAGCCTCTGCATGTGGGTTATTATGCCCTTGCTCACGCCCAAAGGCGTTAGCTCTTTGGTCTTTTGCTGCATCTTGGATGGTCGCCTCAAGCGAAAGTTTTTTCAAATGCAGATTGTTATAGTAATCAAAAAACTCTTGCGCATCACTGATAAACTTAGCGGTTGATTCGCCTGTCTCACCCAATTGGGCCGCCTCTGCATTGGCTTTGGAGTGAAAGTAGTCATCAGCACCGATGGTATTAGCTTGCTTCATTTGTTGATAATTATCCCAAAAGATATTGATGGTTTGCACAGCCTGTTCCACTTCGCCGAGCATGGCTTTTGCCGCGTCAATGAGGCGTTCAAATAGCAATGGTATGAGGCTTAGTGCCGATAAATCATACAAATCTTGCCGAGATTGTTCCTTAAGTCTTGCAATCTCATCGCCTAACTTAAGAAATTCTTGCTCTTGAGGCGTCATCACAACTTGAATACGGCAACGACAGTTGGGGTGAACGGGTAAGCCACTCGGCTTTTTCAAAATCTATCTCCTCCCAGCGGGCCATGATCAGCTCGCTGGTGCGGACGAAGGTCAGCAGCATCAGTTCAATGGCGATGTGCGTAATCGGCTGCAGGCGGTGCTTGTTGTGGCGGATGGTGCCAAGAAAGGTGGGAAGCTCGTCGGGTTCAATGCTGGCAAAGTGAGTTTTGCTGTAGCGGGCGAACACATCCTTCGCTTCAAACATCGCGGCGGGGTTGTGCGTGGTGAGCTGGTGAATAATGGCGAAGGCGAATACCTCACGGCACTGCTGCTTGATACGCCTCACGAGGTCGTGCGCCCCACGGGCTTCAATCTTCTTCAAAGCATCCAGAACATCAGGGATACCAATCTGCCGAATGGGCTTTTTACCGAAGCAGGGAAAGAGGTTGGCTTCCAGCCCCCGCCACACCGCCTGTGCATGCTTAGGCACAATGCGGGTTTTCTTATGCTCAAACCACATTGCCGCCACCACTTCAAAAGTCGCCTCGTGCTCGGCCAGCAGGCGCTTCTTGGTTTCTTGGCGGTGGATGGCGGGGTTAATGTTGTTGCGCACCATGTCCCGTATCTTTTGATGCTCTGTGCGGGCCTTGGCCATACTCACTTCGGGATAAGGCCCGATAGAGTGCCAATTCAGTTTGCCAACAAATCGGTAGCGCGACTTCCAATGTTTACCCCCCGTGGGGCTGATGTTGAGGTAGAGCCCTCGCCCATCGGCAAGAGCATAGCCCTTTTCACGGGGTTTAGCGTTGCGGCATTGTAGGTCAGTCAGCATAAAATGTACCTTCTTCATCTTTCAGGTACCATTAAGTATCAAAATAAGTACCTTTTTGGGTGAGCTTCGGCTGCAGCGCCTCGGCTTCCCTTAGATACATAATATTGGTAAATAACTCAAAGTAAATAGAAAATTAGACTTCTTTGGAGTGCCTTGGACGAAGAATTGGCAGGGGAGACAGGACTCGAACCTGCAACCAATGGTTTTGGAGACCACTACTCTACCAATTGAGCCACTCCCCTACCTAGGGCGCAGGTTATGCCCAAAGCCTTAGGGTTTGGCAAGGGGGGCCAGGTAGGTCTCCACCACATCGGCAGCCAATACGGCAGCGGGCTTAGAGGTGGCCATAGCTTTGGTTACCTCGGCCAATTTGGCCTGTTGCCGCGCGGCGGCCTTGGCGTTGGTCAACAATGGGTAAAGCGCCCGCGCCAGGTTTTCCGGCTTGGCGGCGGCTTGCAAGAACTCGGGGTAAACGATTCCCTGCCCGGCCTGGCCGGGTGGGTTTAAAATCAGGTTGGGGAGGCTCACATGCGTCACCTTCACCAAGCGTTTGGCCAGCCAGAAGCTGAGGGGGTGCATGCGGTAGCATACCACGGCGGGCAGCTGCAGCAGCGCCATTTCCAGGTTGTTGGTGCCGCTTTTGGCCAAGGCCGCGGTAGCTTGCGCCAAGGCAGCAAAACGGGGCTCACCCGTCACCATACTCAGCCCCTCCTCGTCGCCCCACGGCGCCAGCGTGCGGCATTGCGTGGCGGCGGCCTCGCTGGGCAGCACCACCACACCGGTCAGTGCCGGAATCAGCTGCCGCAAGCGCCGATAGGTGGCCAGGAAGGTGGGCCAATGGCGCGTCAGCTCGCTGCGGCGGCTGCCGGGCAGCAGAGCCAACTGCAGCGCGCGGTGGGCGGGCCGCGGTACGGTGGCCAGCTGCGTTACCATTGGGTGGCCCACATAGGTGGTGGGCAGCCCAGCCGCGGCAAACCACGGGGCCTCGAACGGCAGATTGCACAACAGATGCGTATAAAGCTGTTTTAGCTGCCGCACACGGCCCTGCCGCCACGCCCACACCTTGGGGGCCACATAGTGCACGTGTGGCACGCCTAAGTGCTTTAAGCGCTGAGCCAAGCGCTTGCTAAAATCCTGTCCATCGATGGTGATGATGAGGTCGGGCTTGGTGTGGTGCGCCAAGGTTTGCAGCTGCTTTAAGCGGTGCAGAATGCGGGGGATGGCCGGCACCACCTCGGCCAAGCCCATCACTGCCACATCGGCCAACGGGAAGGCGCTGGTCAGCCTCTGTGCGGTCATCTGCGGCCCGCCCACGCCCACCCAGCGCAGGTTGGGGTCACGGCGGTTCAGTTCGGCCATCAAGGCCCCGCCCTGGCGGTCGCCGCTCGGCTCCGCCGCCGTTATCAGAATGGTCTTAGGCATCGCTTTCAAAAAATAGCTGGTGCCGGTTGGCCAACGCCATCATGGTAGGTTGTTCCAGCAGCAGCGTTTTGTTGGCCTGAATCGCCAGCCCACGGTAGCCATGTTTGCCCAGCAATTCCATGGTGGTGGGGCCCACAAACGGTAAGTCGGCCAACTCAGTCTGCAGCAGTTTGGCGCGCTTGACCAACACGCCGCCTTGGGCCGTGCCGCCCTCGGCGCTACGCAATGCCGCGCAGCGTTCAATCAAGGCATCGGTCCCTTCCACCGCTTCCACCCCCAACACGGCGCCTTGGTGCACGATGCAGGCCTGGCCAATATCCAGGTCGCCCAAAATCGCCAAGGTGCTGCGGCCCAGTGCAATGTCGTCTTGCTCGGCGGCGGTGGGGCGTGCGGTGGCCAATGGGCCTAACGGCGCCAGCAGGTTGGGCATGAGGTCGGCCACCCCTACCAGCACAAAACCTTGCTCGGCCAGAAAATCGGTGACGCTGCGCAGCAAGGCGTCGTCGTGCTTCACCAGCGCGCGGGCGAGCAACTTCATCCCCATCGCGTCGGGTTTTAAGGAAAGAATGCTGGGTTTGTGTAGGTGCCCGGCCAAGGCCACATGGGTGGTGTTGCTGGCCTTCAGGTGCGCCAAAATATGCCCCACCTGCCCCAGCGCGAACGGCTTGGTACCAACGCCTTCCGGCAACGGGTTCGGTTGCGGCTGGCCGGGAAACACCACCGCCTGCACGCCCCAGCCTTTGGCCTGCGCCGCGGCCGCCAACAGGCCCGGCAACGGCCCGCCGCCCGCCAAAATGGTTAACAACTCGGCCACGCCCTACTCCTCTTCGTAGCCCACCATACCACGGTGGCTCCCTAGCACAAAGGCCGCGAGCAGCTTGACTTCGGCCAGTTTGCTGCGACGCAGTTTCTTGGCGCGCGCTTGCAAGGAAACGGCCGTTTCATCCTCGGCCTCAAAGAGAAAATCATAGGCCTCATCCAGCTGCCGAATCAGCGCACTGTCAAAGCCTCGCCGCCGTAAGCCAATCAGGTTCAGGCCCTTCAAACTGGCGCGCTTGCCGGCCACGCTGGCAAAGGGTGGCACATCGTAATCCACGGCGCTGTGGCCCCCCACAATCGCGTAGCTGCCCACCCGCACACGCTGATGAATCCCGCTCAGCCCCCCCACATTCACATAGTCGGCCAGCTGCACGTGCCCTGCCAACTGGGCGTAGTTGGCAATGATGCAATGGTTGCCCACCACGCAATCGTGCGCCACGTGGCTGCCCGCCATAAACAGGTTGTGGTTGCCCACCTGGGTATGCCCGCCCCCCGCCGCGGTGCCCACATGCATGGTCACACCTTCCCGAATGTCGTTGCCGTCTCCAATCGCAAGGGTGGTTTGCTCGCCTTTAAACTTTCGGTCGGGGCTGGGTTGGCCTAGGCTGGCGAACGGGTAGATGATGTTCTGTTTGCCCACCCGCGTCGCCCCCGTGAGCACCACATGGCTCACCAACCGGGTATCCGCACCAATCACCACATTAGGGCCAACGGTGCAGAAGGGCCCAATTTCCACGCCCGGCCCCAGCTTGGCCCCCTTGGCCACCAGGGCGGTGGGGTGGATGGTGGCTTTGGTGGCCTTGCTCATCGGGGCATCACTTTCGCAGTAAAATTGGCGTCACATACCACCGTGTCGGCCACCTTGGCCACCGCGGTAAATTGTAGGAATCCCAGTTTTTCACGCAGCTTGGTCACCTGCAGCGTCACGGTTTGGTCGGGCCGCACGGGGGCCGCCCAGGTCACGCTTTCCACCTTGGAAAAGCGGTACGCCACTTGCGCGGCGCGCAACTGTTTGCTCAGCCCAGTGTGCAGTGCCGCCGCCTGCGCCAAGGCTTCCAAGAGAATGACACCGGGCAGAATCGGTTCACCCGGAAAGTGCCCCTGGAAGAAGAACTCGTCGGCACGGAAGGTGCGCTGTGCGGTCAGGCTGGCGGCATCGGCGGCCACAACGCTATCCACCAACAGCATCGGTGCGCGATGCGGCAGCCACTCTGCCACCTGCGCAGGTGTTGCGGGTAAAGGCCCCATTAATAAACCTCACCGACAAACGGGTTGGGCGTATCCGGCCCGGTGGGCAGCGGAGTGGTGGCCGCAGCCGGCTTGGCCCCTGGCTTGGCGGCGGGCTTGGTGGCAGGTTGGGCGGGCGTGGCCGTCGCCGGGGCGGCGGACGTGCCAGTAGGAGACCCGGTTTTCTGCCGCTTGGCGTTCAGCGCCAACAACGCCATTTGTTGGCGCCATTGGGCAATCGGCACGGCCGGTACTCCTGCCACCACGCTACCCGGGGCTTCGAGGCTTTTCGTCACCCCACTGGCGGCCGCCACCATGCATTTGTGGGCAATTTTTAAGTGCCCGGCAATCCCCACCTGGCCGCCAATCACGCACCACTCACCGATGCTGGTGCTGCCCGCTACCCCGCTTTGCGCCGCAATCCGTACGCCGCGCCCGAGACTGACATTGTGCGCGATCTGCACTTGCTTATCCAGCTTCACATCATCGGCCACCAGGGTATCGTTTAAGGCCCCGGCATCAATCGTGCTGTTGGCGCCCACTTCCACGCGGTTGCCAATGACCACCCGGCCGCGATGCGGAATCTTAATCAGCTCGGTGCCGCTTTGCGCAAAGCCAAAGCCATCTTGGCCAATGCGCACACCGCTATGGAGCAGACAATCCTCGCCCACCGTGCAGCGTTCCAGCGTGGCATGCGCCCCCACCCGGGTGCGCGCGCCCACCTGCACGCCCTCGCCCAGCACCGCGTGCGCCCCAATGTGGGCGCCCGGGCCCACCACCGCCTCGGCGTAGATCACCGCATAGGGTTCCACCCGGGCGGTGGGGGCCACCATGGCGCGGTTGCTGACCACGGCAAATTGCGAAATCCCCCCCACCACCGGCGGCTGCGGGTAGAAGACATGCAGGGCGCGGGCATAAGCCACATAGGGCTGCGGGCAGACCAACGCCACCACGCCGGCCGGCAGCAGAGCCGCATCGGCTTGGCGTACCAGCACTGCCCCGGCCTTGGTGGTTTCGGCCTGGGCCTTGTAGGCGGCGTTGTCCAGAAAGCTTAAATCGTCTGGTGTGGCCTCATGCAGG
Organism: Alphaproteobacteria bacterium; assembly: GCA_020249005.1. Classification (GTDB taxonomy): domain Bacteria; phylum Pseudomonadota; class Alphaproteobacteria; order UBA2136; family UBA6156; genus JADCGN01. The sequence goes on along the minus strand of JADCGN010000109.1, from coordinate 7,416 downwards.
GCTTTCACTGCCTGCAACACCAAGTCGCCGCCTTGCGGCGGCACCGGCAACCCAAGTTGGGCACACAAGGCGGCGAGCGTAACGGCTGGCACGGGCAACGGCTCCCAGCGCGCGGTTATTTATCCAACAGCGCGTTGGTGCGGGCCAGCACGTCCTTGGTCACGTCGGGCACGGCTGCGCCGCTGTAAAACACCAAGCCCTTGGGCAACACCAAATCGTAACCCTTTTCCTGCGCTAGGCCTTCCACCACGCTGCGCACGCCATCGGAAATGCGCTTGCGCAGCTTCACGTTTTCATCTTCCAAATCGCCCTGGATGCGCTGGGCCTGCTGGCGGAACGCAGCCAAGTCGCGGTTAAATGCGGTTTGGGCTTCGCGGGCCTTGTCGGGCGTCATCACGGCCGCTTGCTCGCGCAGCTGCTTTTGTTTTTCCAACAAAGGTTTTTCCAAGTCGTTGATGCGCGCTTGCGCGGCCTTCACTCGGCCTTCCAGCGTGCCTGCGGCACGCTTTGCGGCGTTAGAGCCCGCCATCACTTCGGCGGCATCAAACACCGCCACCTTCAACTCGGCGAAGGCCGGCAAACTAAAGCCCGCCAGCAGTGCCACCAACAGCCAAGGTCGTTTCATCCTGTGTTTCCCCCTCTCCATTAAAATTAAAATCTGGTGCCAACGGCGAAGCTGAAGATCTGCTCGCGGTCACCTTCGGCCTTCACCAACGGCACGCCCAGTTGCAGGCGCAGCGGGCCAATCGGGCTGCGCCAATTCAAGCCGGCCCCGGCGGTAATCCGGTAGGTTTGGTCGTCGATGATCGCGCTGCTTTGGCGATCGAATTCCGTCACCATGCCGCCGTCGGTAAACAGCACCCCGCGCACGCCCAGTTCATTCAGTGCGTTGGAAATCGGGAAGACCAGGTCCACCGTGTGACCCACCAGGTATTTGCCGCCCAGGGCATCGTTGGTGGCGCGGTCGCGTGGGCCAATCCCACCGTACTCAAAGCCGCGCAGCATGTCTTGCCCACCGCCCATGAAGTGTTCGTAGATCGGCAGATCGTCACCCAGCGGCTCGATCACCCCCAGACGGCCGCCCACCGTCAGCGCCCAATCTTCCCAAATCGAATAGGTGTAGGCGCCGTTCAGGTTACCGCGCAGGTAGCTGGTGTCCAAGCCAAAGCCGGCGTATTCCCCGGTGGCGGCAACGCGCACCCCGCGGGTGGGGTTCAAGATGCTGTCGCGGGTATCATATGCCCAGGTGTTGGCCAAAGAAAGCGCCGTGCGATCAAGCTTTTCCATCCGCACAAAACGGTTGGCATTGCTGCCAATCCCCTCAATTTTGGTTTCCTTCAGGCCCAGACGCACATCGTTGCGAGTGAACTCATCGAGCGGAAAGCCCAAGCGGAAAGCCCCGCCATTCACCGCCGTATCGTAGCCCGACTCATCCTGATAATCGGTGCGGGTGTTGAACACATCGCCCCCCACGGCCAAGGGCTGACCCATAAAGTAGGGTTCGGTGAAGCTCAGGTTAAAGTTCTGCTGGCGTTGAGACAGCGCGTAGTCGATCCCCACCTCTTGGCCACGGCCCAAAAAGTTGCGCTCACGCACGTTGGCGGTGGTCAACAGGCCATCGTAGGTGCTGTAGCCAGCCCCGATATTAAATTCCCCGGTGCTTTGCTCCTTCACTTTTACGTTCAAGTCCATGCGGTCGGGCTGGTCGGTTTCGGCCCGCGCAATTTCAGCCTTTTCAAAGTAGCCCAGGTAGGTCAGGCGGTCTTGGCTACGCTTCACCTTCTCGCTGCTGAAGGCGTCGCCTTCCGCCAGGCGCAATTCCCGGCGGATTACATTGTCGCGGGTGCGGGTGTTGCCTTCAATGTTGATGCGGTTCACGTAGACGCGCGGCCCGGGCGTGATGGCGTAGGTGATGTCCACGCGGCGCTCGGCTTCGTTCTTTTGGTAGCTTGGCTTCACGTCCAAAAAGGCAAAACCGCGGCTGCCCAAGGCGTCGATCAGCTTGTCGGTGGTGTCATCCACACGCTTGGCATCGAACAGCTCGCCGGGTTTCAGCGTCACCACCGGCTGCAGGCTGGCCATGTCCAACCCTTCGGCTTCGGCCTGCAAGGCCATGTTCACGGTACCGAAATCGTACTGCGGGCCTTCAAAGATGGTGTAGGTGATGACGAAATCTTTCCGATCGCGCGACAGCTCGGCCACCGCACTGGTCACCTGCACGTCGGCATAGCCGCGCTGCAGGTAAAAGCGGCGCAGCAGGTCACGATCCACCTCCAAGCGGGTGGGGTCATAAGCATCGTTGCTGGAAAGGAAGCGCCACCACGCACTGGTTTTGGTGGCAATCACCGCACTCAAGTCGCTGTCGGAAAATTTGCGGTTGCCGACAAAGCTAATGTCGGCGATGCGGGTCTTTTCACCCTCCTTAATGGCATAGATCACATCCACGCGGTTTTGGTCGCGCTGAATCAGTTGCGCGTTAACCTGCGTGGTAAACCGGCCGCGCGCGCGGTATGCTGCCTGCAGCGCCTGCACATCGGCCTGCACCTTGGCGGGGCTGTAAATGGCGCGCGGCTTCAGCTGGGTAATTTCCTCCAACCGCTCGCGGTTTACCTCTTTGTTGCCTTCAAATACTACGCGGTTCACCAGCGGGTTTTCCACCACCTGCACCGTCACCGCGCCGCTGGGGTCTTGCGCCAATTCCACGTTGGCGAACAGCCCGGTGGCGAACAGGCTGCGCACCACGGCACCAGTTTGGGCTTCGTCAAAACTTTCACCAACCTTAAACGGCAGATAACTCCGGATCGTTTCAGCTTCCACCCGTTCGCTGCCCACCACCCGAATCTCGGTCACTGGGGCGGCCAACACCGGCAGAGCCAAGGCTAAAAATAAGGAAAAAGTCACATAGCGCAGCATTGCAGAAGGGTTCCTGTTGTTAGCGACACTCTAAGGGGCACCCGGCAGCGGCGCAAGGCTTAGGGTGTGGAAGCGCTGCTACCTTGCGCAGCAGCCGCCGGGCTGCCACCCCCCAACCAGCCAAAACGCTTTACGTCGTTAAAGGTGGAAAGCAACGCCAAACCCACCAAACACACCAAGCCCACGCGGAAGGCCCACTCCTGCGCCACCATGCCCAGCGGGCGGCCGCGCAGCCTTTCCAGCGTCAGCAGCACCAAATGCCCACCATCTAAGATGGGTAGCGGAAACAGATTCACCACGCACAGGTTGATCGAAATCAGTGCCGCCAGTATCAGCAGCGCATAGAAGCCGCCATGTGCCGCTTGCCCGGTGATATTCGCAATCCCCAACGGCCCGGTCAGGTTCTCTGCACCCATCGCGCCAATCAGCAATTTCCAAACCGACTTCAACGTGAGCGTGGTCAGCTCATAGGTGCGCTCCACCGCCCGCGCCAAGGCCGCCACCGGCCCACGGGGTACCACCAACACCGCACCGCTGGGGGCAATGCCAATCCGGCCCACTTGGTGGGTGTCGCCAAAAATATCGGTGTGGGTTTGCACTTGCGGCGTGACGGTGACCATCACCACGTCTGTCCCCCGCTGCAATGTCAGGGCCAGCGGCAGTCTGGGGTTAGCGGAAATCCCCTCCAACAAGGCGTCCCAATCGGCCACCGGCACCCCGTTGAGTTGTTCAATCACATCGCCCGGCTGCAGCAGGCCGGCGGCGGGCATATCGGGCAGCACAGCGCCCACCTCGGCGCGTAGCTTTTGCTCACCCAACAGAAACGCCCCCCACAGCACCACCACCCCCAGCAGCAGGTTGGCCAACGGCCCAGCTAATACCACCCAGGCGCGTTGGGCCACGGTTTTGCTCATGTAATGGCCGGGCTGAGCGCTCGCCACGCTGGGCTGCAAATCCTCTTGCCCCAACATCTGCACATAGCCGCCCAACGGCAGCCAACCCACCTTCCATTCGGTGCCGTGGCGGTCACGCCAGCGCAGCAAGGCGCGGCCGAAACCAATCGAAAACGCCAAAACCTTAATGCGGACGCTACGGGCAGCCAAGTAATGCCCCAGCTCATGCACAAACACCAACACCGACAGCAGCAGGATAAACATCCCCACCGTAAACAGCAACGCGCCGCCAGGAAACTGTTCGGCCCACAGAGCCAAGCAGGCCAGTACGTCGGGCGTGAGTGCAGAAGCGGCGGGCAACATGGCGCGCACCTTAAGCAGCTTGGGTCCGGAAGGAAAGAGGCAATTACGCCACGTTACACTTTGCCGAAGCGCCGCTGGCGGCTGGCGTACCACGCCAACGCTTCATCGAGCTGCGCGGGGCCGAAATCGGGCCAAAGGGTGGGCGTAAAATACAGCTCGGTATAGGCCAGCTGCCAGGGCAGGAAGCCGCTCAGGCGTTGTTCGCCGCTGGTGCGGATCAGCAAATCGGGGGGGGGCACGCCCGCAGTATCCAGGGCGGCCTCAAGTGTTTGGGCGGTAATTTCCTGGCCACTGGCGGCGACTTTGCGGGTGGCGCGCACCAACTCATCATGGCCACCGTAGTTCAAGGCAATCAGCAGCGTGGTGCCGGTGTTGGCGGCGGTCTCGGCGGTGGCGTTGGCAATGATGGCGCGGATCCTGGGGTTTAAAGGACTAGCCTCGCTGTGGTCGCCCAAAAAACGCAGCCGGATGTTGTGCGCCTTCAGCCGCGCCAGTTCTTGAGTAAAATAATATTCCAGCAGCGCAAAAATCCCGGTCACCTCCTCCACGCTGCGGCCCCAGTTCTCGGTGCTGAAGGCGTAGAAGCTGGCATAGGGTATTTGCTGCCGCACCAGGGCTTCCACCAGCGTGTTGAGGCTGGTCACCCCGGCTTTGTGCCCGGCCAAACGGGGCAACCCCTGGCGCGTGGCCCAACGACCGTTGCCATCCATAATCAAGGCCAGGTGCTGCAACGGGGCGGTCGTCATAGGGGGGCGTCACCAAAACCTTGGGGATCTTCTCACGGCGATCGGCTAAACCGTCAGAATATCCTTTTCCTTCACCGCCAGCAGGTCATCCACCTGCTTGATGAAGGTCTCGATTTCCTTTTCCACCGTTTCCATCGCGCGCTTAGCGTCGTCTTCCCCCAGGCCCGCGTCCTTCTCTTTCTTAATCGCGTCCATGCCGTCGCGGCGGATGTTGCGGATGGCAATGCGGCTTTCTTCGGCCACCTTGCGCGCCAGCTTCACCAGCTCTTGGCGGCGTTGCTCATTCAATTCGGGCAGCGGCACGCGCACCAGCTGGCCGTCGCTGGCCGGGTTGAGGCCCAACCCGGCATCGCGAATCGCCTTCTCCACCGCCCCGACCAAACCCTTGTCCCACACGTTCACGGTCAGCAAGCGGGCTTCGGCGGCGGTCACGGTCCCCACTTGGTTGATCGGCATCGGCGCGCCGTAGGCTTCCACCATCACACTGTCCAACAACGCGGGGCTGGCGCGGCCGGTACGCAGGCCGGTAAACTCTTGTTTCAGGGCATTGATTGCGCCGTTCAGGCGGGGGGTCAGGTCAGACATTGGGGCGGTTCCTTCACGTTGGGCGGCACCATGCGCAGCGGCAACGCTGGCGTCAAGCCCTTCTGTGCGCTAGGGTTGGCCTATTCATGCGCCGTCGCCGTTCCGCCCCCCCTCGTGCCACCGCCCCGCGCGGCCGTGGGCGGGGGCCGCAGGCGCCCCGCGGCTACCAACCCCCGCCCCTTCCTCCCACGTTGGTGGCCGAAGTCGTCAACCTCGGCGCCCACCTGCGCGGCCGGGTGCTGCATAAGGAGCTGGCGGCGCTGGAATGGCGTCTGCACCTGCCCAAAGCGCTGCAGGTTGAAGCGGGCTGCTTCGTGCAAGGCACGCCGCACCCGACCGAACGCAATTTACTGGTGGTCCACCACACCGTGCCCGCCAGCCGTGCGGCAGTGGCGGCCGCTCTGGCCAACCATGCCCTGCCCACCGAATTTTCTAAGGCCGCGTTGCAGGCCGCCGAAGCCCTGCCCGCCTACCGCTGGCACGCCGACGATGGCCGCGACGATTGGCGCGCGCTGCCCTTCCTCACCATCGACGGCGAGGATGCGAAGGATTTTGACGACGCCGTCTGGGCCGCCCCCTGGCACAATACCCAACCCGGGCCGTACCACGGCCCCGGCCACCACGTGCGGGTGGCGATTGCCGACGTCACGCACTACGTGGCCCCCGGCAGCGTGCTGGATGACCTGGCCAAGGACCGCGGCAACAGCACCTACTTCCCCGGGCACGTCGTCCCCATGTTGCCCGAGCGTTTAAGTAACGACCTCTGCAGCCTCAACCCCGCCACCGACAAACCCGTGCTGGCGGCCGAACTCTGGCTCAGCGCCCACGGCACGCTGCTGCATTACCGCTTTTGCCGCGCGGTGATCCACTCCGCCCGCCGCTGCACCTACACCGAGGTGCAGGCCCAGCTGGATGGTAAGCCCACGCTGCCCCCGGTACTGCACCCCCCGGTGCGGCACCTGCACGCCGCCTACCAAGCCCTGCTGGCGCAGCGCACGGCGCGCGGCGCGATCAACCTGGAATTGCCCGAATTACAGATTCAGCTCAACGCCCAAGGCCGGGTGCAACAGGTGGCGCCCCGCCCGCGGCTCGCCGCGCATATGCTGATCGAAGAGTTGATGATCGCCGCCAACGTGGCGGCCGCCACCGCGCTGAGTATGGGCTGCGCCGACACCCGCCCCAGCCAACCCCGGCGCCACCAGGCGGTGGCGGGCGTGTACCGGGTGCATGCCCAACCCAGCAAGGAAAAGCTGGAAGGCCTGCGCAGCGTGCTCACCCCGTTGGGCTTCACCGCGCCGCCGCCCAATGCCCGCCCCAGCGCGTGGGCCGCGCTGGCCACGCGGGTGCAGCAACACCCGGCCGCGCCCACCCTGCAGCGGGCGCTGCTGCAAGCGCAGATGCAAGCCCAATATACGCCCGAGAACATCGGCCACTTCGGCCTGGCCTTGCCGCTCTACACCCATTTCACCAGCCCGATTCGCCGCTATGCCGACGTGCTGGTGCACCGGGCGCTGCTGGCGATCATCACGCGGGAAGGCACGCCGCCCGACAGCACCATCAGCACCAAACTGCAAACCCTGTGCAGCCAGCTGAACCTGTGCGAGCGCCGCAGCCAGCAGGCCGAATGGGAAGCGCGCGACCGCCTCACCACCGGCTGGCTGGCGAGCCAGGTGGGGCAGGTGTTTCAGGCCACGGTCACCAACGTGGCGCCGTTTGGCTGTTTCGTAAGCTTGGGCGAGACGGGTGCCGAGGCCCTGCTGCCCAAGTGGCACCTGGAAGATTACGTGTATGTGGGGGGCACCAACTGCTTCCGCCGTACCCACGGCGGGAAGGGTCAACTGCGGGCCGGCAGCACGGTGGCGGTGAAACTCTTGCAGGCCGACTTCGCCGCTGGGCGCCTGACGGTCGGGCTGGCC
>JADCGN010000108.1 GCA_020249005.1 Alphaproteobacteria bacterium | reverse complement strand
CCCAGCTGGGCAACGTGAGCGTGACCAACATCAGCGCCACGGGGAACATCCAAGCGAACCGCTTCATTGGGGATGGTTCGGGCCTGACCGGGGTGGTGGCTACCGCTACCGACCGGATCACCAGCGGCACCACCCAAATGGTGGTGGTGAGCAACACTGGCTTTGTGAGTCTGACCCAAGCGGGTACCAACACCGGTTGGTTTGACCCCACCCGTGGGTTGGTCACCCTGGGCGTGAGCGCCACAGGGGGGATCAGCGGGACCACGGGTTATTTCAGTGGTTTTGTTGGGATTGGTACGACAGCTCCGGGTGCAGAACTCGAAGTGCGTGACATTGGCGCCAACAATGATGTACGCATTAATCTGCGAGCAAACTCGTCGCAACTCTTTCAGATTGGACGCTCGGCCACTCAGTCCTTTATGGATACGATAAGTTCGACATTAAATTTCTATACCGATGGTACGGCCACACCTGCCTTTGTATTTACCAACACCAACCGACTTGGTGTTGGTACTTTAACGCCCGCAGCCAGCCTTACCGTGGTGGGTGAGGCTCAAGTGGGTAGCAGTGGTGCAGCCTGCGTAGTGGGTTTGGCCGGTGCTATTCGCTACAACGGAGGTGCGCTGCAGTTTTGTAACGGCACCACTTGGACGACGCTGGGCAGCGCCGGGGCGGCTGACTGGTACGGCCTGAGCAACATTCCAGCCCAGGTGCAGAACGTGAGTAACGCTACCACGCTGGCGATGAACCTGGTCAGCACCACCAACCTGAGCGCCACGCTGATTCAAACGGCCCGCATCAGCAGCACCAACGTCAGCGGCAGCGTGGGTGACTTCACCACCTTACGCGTGAATGGGGTGGCCCTAACGGGTGGGGTTGATGACCGCATCACCAGCGGCACCACGCAACTGGTGGTGGTGAGCAACACCAGCTTTGTGAGCTTGACCCAAGCGGGGACCAACACCGCCTGGTTCGACCCGATCCGTGGGTTGGTGACGTTGGGCGTGAGCGCTACGGGCGGTATTAGCGGCACGACCGGGTATTTCACCAACCGTGTGGCGATTGGCCGCGTGCCCACCAGTGTACCGTTGGATGTGGCGATTGTAACGCCGACCGCCGGTTATCAGGTGGTGGCGTCGATGGTGGCCTCTTACAACGCGGGGATTACCGACTTTACCCGCCTCTTCTTTGGCCAGAACAATGATAATATTTTCTTCTTGGAAGTGGCTGATGAAAACAACGTGAAGGGGAACTTGGCCCTCCAGCCTTATGGCGGCAACGTGGTGATTGGGGGCGGTACCAATGCGGCAGCCTCAAGCCTCACGGTGGTGGGCGGTGAGCTGCAAACGGCGAGCAGCGGCGCTGGTTGTACGGCCGCACGTGCCGGGGCCATCCGCTATAATGGTGGCGCACTCAGCTTCTGTAACGGCACCACTTGGACGACGCTGGGCAGCGCCGGGGCGGCCGACTGGTACGGCCTGAGCAACATTCCGGCCCAGGTGCAGAACGTAAGCAACGGCACCACCTTAAGCATGGCGGGTCTCAGCGGCACCAACGTGAGCGTGACCAACAACCTGACCGTGGGCGGCTTCACCCAGCTGGGCAACGTGAGCGTGACCAACATCAGCGCCACGGGGAACATCCAAGCGAACCGCTTCATTGGGGATGGTTCCGGCCTGACCAACCTCAACGTCCAGGGCGACCGTATCACCAGCGGCACCACCAGCGTGGTGGCGCAAAACAACAATGCGGTGAGCATCACGATTGCGGGCAGCAACGTAGGCAACTTCGGCAGCGGGGGCTTGGGCATCACCAACATCAACGCCAGCGGGGCGATCAGCGCCACCGGGACGGGGTACTTTGGGAACTGGGTTGGGGTAGGGACGGCCAATGCGGTGACGGGTACGATCCGCCTTTACCCTCATAATAACAACGCTTTCTGGGATATTCAGAATGCGGGTGGTGATTTCAACATCAACCAGGTTTCGGTTGGCACCCGGTTTACGATTGACGATGTCAATGGGAATGTCGGGATTGGGACGACCAATCCCGGCCAAAAATTCAGTGTGACCGGCGCTTCCGGCGTGCCCAGCATTGGCGCCAGCAATACCGGTATTGCGTGGTTTACCGAAAACACCGGTTCAAATGGCCTTAACATTGGTGTTAACTTTAACGGTGGCACCCCGCATGCCTGGTTGCAGTCGCAGTTTGTAGGTGGGATTGCGGCTTACTACACGCTGGCCTTAAACCCCTTGGGCGGCGGGGTTGGGATTGGTACGGCTTCTCCCACCACGCGGTTAGAGGTGAACGGCACCATCCGTATCGCCAACGGTGGCGAAGCCTGCAACGGCACCACCGCTGGGGCCATCCGTTACAATGGCGGCGCTCTCCAGTTCTGTAACGGCACCACCTGGACCACGCTGGGCAGCGCTGGGGTGGCGGATTGGTACGGTCTGAGCAGCATCCCGACCCAAGTGCAGAACGTGAGCAACGGTACGGTGATTTCCATGACCCAAGTGAGTGCCACCAACGTGAGCGCCAGCGCCCTGCAGCTGGGCGGCGCGGGCACCTGCACCGCCGCCACCGCTGGGATGATGCGGTATACCGACATTGGCGGCGGCGTGATGAAGCTGCAGCTGTGCCGCCCGTAACCCGGGAGGAGGTGGCTGGTGGCCTGTAAGCGGTTGGTAAGAGGGCCGCTTGACCGCTTGTAAGGTTGGGTGCACTTTTCTGACGTAACCAGAAAGAAAGCCCAACCCATGTTTTCTAAGAACCTGATCGCCGGCGCCGTGGTGGCTGGCTTGATGATGCCCGCCCTTTCCGCCTGCACCCAAACCGGCAACGGCGGCGGGATCGACAGTAACGCCGTGGGTACTGTGCTGGGTGGGGTGGCCGGGGGCTTTTTGGGCAGCCAGTTTGGTGAAGGCAGCGGCAAGGTGGTGGCCAGCGTGGCCGGGGCCATGCTGGGTGCGTGGGCTGGCAGCAAAATTGTGCAAGGCATGAACGCGCAAGACCGCGGCTATTACGAAAGCGCCAGCACCCGCGCCGCCACCGCGCCGGTGGGCCAACAAATTACCTGGTACAACCCGCAAACCGGTAACCAAGGGACGATTACCCCCACCCGTGAAGGCCGCACCGGCGATGGCGCCGCCTGCCGCGAGTACCAGCAGACCGTGACGATCGGTGGTAAGACCGAGCGGGCCTACGGCACCGCCTGCAAGCAAGCCGATGGCAGCTGGAAAATTATCAACTAAATTTTCGGCGTTCCTATCCTACCAACGGGGGCCAGAGCAGCCCCCGTTGTGCTATACAGGGGGTGTATGCGTTCGTTACCCCGCCTGCTCCGCACCCTGTGGTATGTGCCGCCGCTGGCGCTGCTGTGGCGCGTGCGTACCCGCCTGTTGCAACGCTATTATGCCACGCCGTTTTATAATCTGCGGGCTTTACAGGGCGAACCTGGGGCCCTGCCGCTGGTCTACACCGGGGTGAGTGTGGTGCCGGGGAATCGGACGGTGGGGGAAGCCTTGGCAGTGGGGCGTTGGTGGCTGGCCGGGCAGGAACACACGCTGGGGATGCCACCACGGACTTGGCTGCCCAAAGTGCAGCCGCTGCAGCTGTTTGAGCTGCATTACCATGAATGGCTGGCCGACCTGGCGGCGGCCCACCGCCCCGATGCGGCCCGCCAGCTACTGGCCAGCTGGTTGCTGCAGTTTGCGCATTATCACCCCACCGTGTGGCATCCGTATCCGCTTTCGCTGCGGGTGGTGAGCTGGCTGACCCATGGCCGTTGGCTGTTGGCCGAGGCTGAGCCCGATTTCCGCGAAGCGTTTGAAGCGGCCTTGCGGGCGCAACTGCGCCACCTGCGTCGGAATTGCGAGTGGGACTTGGGCGGCAACCATCTGATTAAGAACTTGAAAGCGTTGTTGCTGGGCGGCTTGGCCGTGCAAGATGGTGCCTTGGCCCTGTGGGCGGAAAGCCAGTTACAGCGGGCCCTGACGCACCAAATTTTGCCGGATGGCGCCCATGATGAACGGAGCCCCCATTACCACGCCCAAGTGCTGCAAGACGTGCTGGAGGTGCGGGCGGCGCTGCGGAATGCCGGCGGCGGCGGTGGGGTGTGGGATACGTGGGCCGCGCAGCTGGGGGCGGCGTTGGCCTTCTATACCTACCCCGACGGAGGTTTGGGCCTTTGGAATGACGGCCACGTGGGTGACCCGGCCCGGCTGGCGTTGCTGGTGCGGGAAAGCGGGGCCACCACCGTGCCCTCCCTGTTGCCTGCGGCCGGGTACGCGCGGGCGGAGCAGGGCCCATTCGGGCTGGTGTTGGATGCGGGGTTGGTCGGCCCCGACGAAAACCCGGGCCATGCCCATGCCGACACCTTGGCGTTTGAACTGTGGCACGGTACGCAGCGGGTGGTCGTGAATGGTGGCACGTTGGCGTATCAGCATCGCTTGCGCGGATATTTTCGGAGTACGGCCGCCCACAGCACGGTGGAGCTGCAGGGGCAAAACAGCGCGGAAGTGTGGGCCGAGCACCGGGTGGGCCGCCGCCCGCGCCGCCTGGCGTTGCAGTGTGAAGAAACCAGCGGCGCCACCACCCTACGGGCCAGCCACGATGGGTATCGGGCCCACGGTATCACCAGCCATCAGCGGGTCCTGACTTTGGGTGCGACCGCCCTGCGGGGCGAAGAGACGCTGACGGGTCCGCAGGTGGGAGAGGTGCGGGCGTGGGCGCGGTTCCATCTACACCCAGCGGTGCGCGTGCAGCAAACCACCGAACAGCAGGCCATCCTAACCTTGCCGGATGGCACCCGTTTGGCGTTTGCCTGTGAGGGGGGCCGGTTGACGGTGCAACCCAGCCGCTATGCCCCCCAGTTCAATCAGCTGCAGGAGACGCATCAGTTGGCGGTGCGGTTGAGCCTGCCTACGCTGCAGTGGACGCTGGCGGTGCTGGCCTAGCTTGCCTTTCTTGAATACTCCGCGTATACTTCGCGCATTCAACTTGTTAACCGCGCGCAACCGGAAGCCCCGACCATGCCCAAACCAGCCCCCAGCGGCAAAGCCAAGCCAGCCCCGGTTATGCCTGCGGCCGTGAGCCCTGGCACGCCGGTGGTGCAGCGCCCCTTGGCCGCTTCATACCCGAAGCCCACGCTGTGGCAACGCATTTGGTATGGCGCCAATGCCGAGCGCAAGTTGGCAACCCAGCAGGTGCCGCTGGCCGATTCTTTAAGTGAGGTGAAGGCGGGGGTGTTGGCCGAAATGCAAAGCATGGCCCGCACCAAGGGCGGCGTGAGCGGCAGCCCCTTTGCCAACGTAATGTTGCCGCAGCCCGCCAAGGCTGCGCCGGTGGCGGCCCCCGCCCCGCGGCGGCGGCGCGGCGGGTGGCTGGTGTTGCTGCTGGCCTTGGTGGCGTTTGGCTGGGTGCTGCTGCAAATCGTGACCTGGCGCACGTTGCCGTTGCCGACGGCGGGAGTGGCGCCGACTGTGCCAGCCACCCAGCCCACCGCGCCCGTGTTGGCGCCGTTCCCGGCGACCCAACCGGCCGCCGCACGCCCGGTTGACCTCTTGGCCGCGCCGCGCCTGACGGTGGGCCGCCAGACGCTGGCCAAGGTGGTGCAAACGGTGGCGCTGACCACCGCTCCGGTGGCCAACGGCACAGGCCAATTGGTGCTGACGGCCACGGTGGCCAATACCGACATCCAACCGCTGCAGCAACTGCAGCTGGAGCTGCGGGTGGATGACCAGGCCGATGTACCCCTGCTGCGCCGGGTGCTGACGGTGGCGGCGGTGCCTGCCCAAGGCCAAGCAACCCAGCGCTTTGTGTTGGATTTGTTACCGGCCCAGCCGGAGCACCTGGTGGCCACCGTGCCGTTGCGTGCCCTTAAAGCACGTTTGGTGCCGCTGCAAGCCGAGGCAGTGCCGCAAGACTAACGGTTGGTGGGTATGCTAAGGTGGTGGTCATGCTACCCGTATTGCAGCCGTTCCTCGCCAGCTTCGCCCGCTGGTATACCCCCGCCACGGCCCAAGGCCGCTTGGGTTGGCAGATGACGCTGAATTCCACCATGCTTTCGGTGCTGATTTTCCTGCATCCCTTCCCTTGGGGGGCGTTGCTGGCGATGCTGGGGCTGTTGGCCGCGACGGTGTGGTTGCATGGCCGTGGCAGTTTGGGGCTATTGGCGTTGTTCGGCGGTTTGGGCTGGGTGGGGGAAGTGTGGATGACCTGGCTGGGCGGCGTGTGGCGGCATGCCGCGCCGGTTGAGTGCGGGGTGCTATGCGGCGGTTGGCTGGGAGTGCCGTTTTTCATGGCCCCGGCTTGGGCGTTGGTGGGGGCGTTGATGCTGGCGTTGGTGGGGTACATGATGCCCAAATTGCGGGCATAAAGGGCGGCCCATCGGATGATAGGTTGATGTTAAAAAGGTTGCCCTTTTGGCCCGAATTTGCTAGGGTTTGTGGGTATTGAGGGAGAAGGAAAAATCCATGGCCGAGACCACTGTTCCGCAAGCGGCGCCGACTGCTGAAGACAACGCCCGCGTGGCGGCCGCCAGCCAGGCGTATGGCGCCGACAGCATCAAGGTGCTGCGTGGCCTGGATGCCGTGCGCAAGCGTCCGGGGATGTACATCGGCGACACCGATGACGGCACCGGCCTGCACCACATGGTGTATGAGGTGGTGGACAACGCGATTGACGAAACCCTGGCGGGGTACTGCGACCGGATTACGGTGACGCTGCATGCCGACGGCAGCGCCAGCATCCGCGACAATGGCCGGGGGATTCCGACCGACATTCACCCGGAAGAAGGCGTGAGTGCCGCCGAGGTGATCATGACCAAGCTGCACGCGGGTGGGAAGTTTGACCAAAATAGCTACAAGGTCTCGGGTGGGTTGCACGGGGTGGGGGTGAGCGTGGTGAACGCCTTGAGCAGCCTGCTGGTGCTCAATATCTGGCGCGGCGGCAAGGCCTACACCATGGAGTTCGCGCACGGCGAGCCGAAGTTCCCGCTGAAAGAGGTGGGTGCGACCGATCAGCGCGGGACGGAGGTGCGGTTTTACCCGTCGGCCGAAACCTTTACGCAGACTGTCTTTTCCTACGACACCTTGCTGAACCGCCTGCGCGAATTGGCCTTTTTGAACAGCGGGGTGCACATTACGCTGCGCGACGAGCGGGACTTGGACGAAAATGACAAGCCCAAAGAGGCCGTGTTGCACTACGAAGGCGGGGTGAAGGCGTTTGTGCAGCACCTGGACCGCAACCGCAGCAGCCTGATGGACGACACCGTGTTCTTTACCGGCAAGGGCACGGGCACCAATGGCGAAATTACGGTGGAATGCGCGCTGCAATGGAATGACGGCTACACCGAGAACGTCTACCCCTTCACCAACAACATTCCACAGCGCGACGGCGGCACCCACGTGATGGGCTTCCGCGCGGCGCTGACCCGGATCATCAACGCCTACGCGGCCGAAAGCGGCTTGCTGAAAAAGGCCAAGATGGACAGCGGCCTGACCGGCGATGACGCCCGTGAAGGGCTGACCTGCGTGCTGAGCGTGAAGGTGCCCGACCCGAAGTTCAGCAGCCAAACCAAGGATAAGCTGGTGAGCAGCGAAGTCCGCCCGGTGGTGGAGCAGGTGGTGAACGAGAAGTTGGGCGCCTTCTTTGAAGAAAACCCGGCGGCCGCCAAGGCAATCATCAACAAGGTGATTGAAAGCGCCCTGGCCCGCGATGCCGCCCGCAAGGCCCGGGAGCTAGCGCGCCGCAAAAGCCCGCTGGAAGTGGCGAGCTTGCCCGGCAAATTGGCCGACTGCAGCGAGAAAGACCCCGCCAAGTGCGAGCTGTTCATTGTTGAGGGGGACAGCGCCGGCGGGAGCGCCAAGCAGGGCCGTGACCGCAAGATTCAGGCGATTCTGCCGCTGAAGGGGAAAATCCTGAACGTGGAGCGTGTGCGCTTTGACCGGATGCTGGCCAGCCAGGAGGTGGGGACGCTGATTAAGGCGCTCGGCACCGGGATTGGCCGCGATGACTTTAACCTGGAAAAACTGCGCTACCACAAGATTGTGATGATGACCGACGCCGACGTGGACGGCAGCCACATCCGCACGTTGCTGCTGACCTTCTTCTACCGCAACATGCCCGAGCTGATTGCGTCGGGGCACCTCTATATTGCCCAACCGCCGCTGTACCGCGTGGCCAAGGGCAAGAGCGAGATTTACCTGAAGGATGATGCGGCGCTGGAAGCCTACCTGACCAGCGCGGTGCTGGAAGGGGCGCGCCTGGCGCTGAAGGGCGGCGAGCAGCGCTTTGGCGCCGACCTGGGCGCGACCTGTGCGCTGGCCGCCAAGGCCAGCGGCCTGGTGACGCAGTTGGCCCGGCAGCAAGCCCTGCCGGAGTTCCTGGCGTGGGACCTGCTGGCGGCCAATGCCACCACCAATGCGTTGGACGATGAGGCCAGCGCTCAGGCCCTGCTGACCGAGCTGGCGCGGGTGGTGAATGCCACCACACCGAACGACAGCACGCCCTGGGCCTTGGCGCTGGTGCCGGGCGCGGAAGGCCAGCCGCGCATCCAATTGCAGCGCACAGTGGCGGGTGTGCCCGAACGCCGCACCTTGGATAAGGCGATGCTGCATGCGGTGGCCTTCCGCCAACTGCTGACGTTGCGCACCGACCTGCTGCCGCTGCTGGCAGGTGGGGAGATTACCTTCAAGGAAACAGCGCTGGCCTGGGGCAACCCCGGCGCGTTGCACACCGCCGTGCTGGCCGAAGGCCGCAAGGGGCTGCAGATTCAGCGCTACAAAGGGTTGGGGGAAATGAACGCCGAACAGCTGTGGGATACCACGCTGAACCCGGACAACCGCATCCTGCTGCAGGTGAAGGTGGAAGACGCGATTGCGGCCGATGGGCTCTTCACCACCTTGATGGGGGATGTGGTGGAACCGCGGAAGGACTTTATCGTCTCGAACGCGCTCTCGGTGACGAACCTTGACGCTTAAACGTGACTACCCACCCCTGGGGCCCCTTACGGGGCCCTTTCCTATATCTGGTGGTGGAGAGGCATACACACTATATGTAGTAGGTTGCCTATAAAAATGCCACAGGGGGTGGTATATGAACGGGGGGGAAGGGTGATGAAATTTTAGGCAGTTCATCACACCGTTTCAAGGGGTTGCCCGGCGTGACGGAGGTTAAACGCTCTTGCTTAATTGGGCTGGGCAGGGGCACTCTGAAGACCTACGCGGGTGACGAGAGTGCGCCCGCCCCCCAAACCGCCGGAGTGGCCGGATGCACGTACCATGGTTTTGGCCATGCGTGGATTCTGCTGCCCTAAGCGAGACGCCGACCAAGGAGCAGGACGCAGATGAACAAGACCTTCGACGTGCAAATTGACTACAGCCGCGACGGCTTGTTGACCGATTTTGGCATGGCCACCCTCCGGGATCGCTACCTGCTGCCGGGTGAAGGCCCGCAAGATGCCTTTGCGCGCGTGGCCAAGGCCTATGCCGACGACGCCGCGCACGCGCAGCGTTTGTATGACTATATGAGCAAACTGTGGTTTGTGCCGGCCACCCCGGTGCTGGCCAACGGCGGCGCCACCCGCGCCTTGCCGATTTCCTGCTTTCTGAACGAGGTGGAAGACAGCATGGCGGGGATCACCCGCACCTGGAACGAGAACATCGCGATTTCTTCCAACGGCGGCGGCATCGGCACCAGCTGGGCCAGCGTGCGCAGCATCGGCGAAAAGGTGGGGATCAACGGCAAGACCACCGGGATTGTGCCCTTTATTGTGGTGCAAGACGCGATGACGCGGGCGATCGACCAAGGCAGCCAGCGCCGTGGCGCCGCCGCCGTGTACCTGAATGTGTGGCACCCGGAAATTGAAGAGTTTATTGAAATCCGCCGCCCGACCGGGGGCGACCCGAAGCGCAAGGCGCTGTACCTGCACAACGCGGTGGTGATTGACGACGCCTTTATGCACGCGGTGGAGCAAGACGGCCTCTATGACCTGCGTAGCCCCAAAACCAACGCCACCATCAAGCAGGTGAAGGCGCGGGATATTTGGATCCGCATCCTGACTAGCCGGATTGAAACTGGCGAGCCCTACATTCTGTTCATCGACAACATCAACCGCCACCTGCCCGAGTACCAAAAGAAGGCGGGCCTTTCCGTGCGGATGAGCAACCTGTGCAGCGAAATCGTGCTGCCGACCGGGCCCGACCAATACGGCAAAGAGCGCACCGCGGTGTGCTGCTTGAGCTCGGT
>JADCGN010000107.1 GCA_020249005.1 Alphaproteobacteria bacterium | reverse complement strand
CACCCAGCATGCGCCACATCAACCGCCGCACCGCGCCCGCCGTGAAGGGCGCCAGCGTGACCATCCGTTAGCCCATGCTGCTCTTCACGCTCCTCATCATCGTGGCGCTGCTGCTGTTGGCCGCCGTGTTCTGTGCCGCCGAAACCGCCATGCTCTCCGCCAGCAAGGCACGGCTGTACCAACGTGCGCGGGAAGGCAACGCCCGCGCCGCCCAGGTGCTGGAACTGCTCAAGCACCCCGAACAGCTGCTGGCCACCATCCTGATTATCTTAACTCTGGTGCCGGTCATCACCTCGGCGCTCACCGCCAGCGTGCTGGACAGCCACTTCGGCCCGCTCGGCATCATGGTGGCCACCGTGGTGCTGGCGGTGGCGATTTTGCTGCTGGGCGAAGCCTTCCCCAAGGCGCTTGGCACCCGCTATCCCGACCAGCTGGCGCTGGGTCTGGGCCCCTTGGTGGTAACCACCGTGCGGCTGCTGCTGCCCATCACCAATGCCATCCGCAGCCTCAACAGCGCCCTGTTAAGCTTGCTTGGCCTGCGCCACCGCCACCAACCCGCCTACACCGAAGCCGACGTACGCGGCGCCATCAACTTGGGGTTGGAACACGGCACGTTGGCGCCCAGCCAACACCAGATGCTCGATGCGGTGCTCGACCTCAACGTTCTCACCTTAAAAGATATCATGGTGCATCGCAGTGCTATGGTGGGGCTGGATGTGAACACGCCGCCCGCCGACCTTCCCCGCGTGCTGGGCAGCCTGGGCCACAGCCGGGTGGTGGTGTGGGATGGTTCTTCAGAAAGCCTGGTGGGCATGCTGTCGGTGCGCGATTACCTCAGCGCCCTGGCGCAAGTACCCAACCGCGAACAGGTGAGCCTGCGCCGCCATTTGCAGCCGCTGTACTTTGTGCCGGAAACCACGCCGATCGGCCACCAACTGCGCCAATTTTTGGCGTTGCGCAAACATCTGGCGCTGGTGGTGGATGAGTTCGGCGACGTGCAAGGCCTGGTGACGCTGGAAGACATTCTAGAGGAAATCGTGGGCGAAATTGCCGACGAGCACGAGCCCACCAAAACCGCCGCCAGCGAACGGCAAGCCGACGGCAGCTGGCTGCTGAGCGGCAACCTGCCGGTGCGCGACGCTAACCGGCTGTACGGCTGGCAACTGCCCGACGACAGCGCCGTGACGCTGGCGGGGCTGATGATTGAAACCCTGCAGCACCTGCCGGTGCAGGGCGAACACTGCAGCGTAAACGGCCTGATGCTGACCGTGCACAGCAAGCGCGGCCACCGGCTGGAACGCATTGCCGTGAAGGCGCTTTAGCCCAATGCGCGGGTGGCGACGCAACGGCTGCTGGCTGCTGGGGTTAAGCGGACTGCTGGTGGCCTGCAAGCCGGAAAGTGCGGCCCCCACACAAGCCTGGCAATCCCCACCTGCCGCCTACACCCAGGTCGACCGGGGCGACCGCCTCAACTTTGCGCTGCTGGGCACACCGCCCAACCTGGTGCCGTTTCTGGCGGGCGAAACCAACGCCAGCACCTTGGCCGGCAACATTTACCAAAGCCTGCTTACCTACGATGGCAACCTCAACCTCATCCCCCAGGCGGCTGAAGGCTGGCAGGTCAGCCCCGATGGCCTGACCATCACGTTCACACTCAAGCCGAAACTCACCTTTGCCGACGGTACGCCGCTGACCAGCGCCGATGTGTCGGCCACCTTTCATGCCATCATCAACCCCACCACGCGCACCCCGTACGCCGACGACTTTTTGCGGGTGCAGCAGTTCGCCACGCCCAATGCCCGCACCGTGCAAGTGCGCTACGCCGAACCCTTTGCGCCTGCCTTGGCCAGCTGGGCCGGATTGCCGATCATGCCCGCCCGCATCATTGCGCAAACCGCCGACTTCAACGAGACCCCGCTGAAAACCCAACCTTTGGGCAGCGGGCCTTACCAGCTTGTGAAGGCGCGGCGCGGCCAAGATTATCTGCTCAGCGCTAACCCCCGTTCCAGCGAGGCGCCACGCATCACGCAGCTCTATTACCGCATCTTACCCGACCAAGCGGCCCAATGGCTGGCGCTGAAGGCGGGGGAACTGGATATGGCCAGCATCCCGCCGCTGGCCTACAGCCGCCTGATTTCCGCCACCTGGTTCAGCCGCCAGTACCAAGCCTACCAATACCTCAGCAGCAGCTACACCTACCTGGGTTTTAACCTGCAGAACCCCCTGTTTGCCGACCGCCGCGTGCGCCAAGCGCTCAGCCATGCGGTCGACCGCCAAGGCCTGATCAACGCCGTGCTGTTTGGCCAAGGGCAACCGTTGGCCAGCATCTTCAAGCCCGGCACCTGGGCCAGCCACCCCACCCTGCAGCCCTACACCTATGATGTGGCCCAGGCCAACGCCTTGCTCGATGCCGCCGGGTGGCACCGGGGCCCGGATGGCGTGCGGGTGAAGGATGGGCGGCCGTTCGTCTTCACGCTCACCACCAACCAGGGCAACGAGGACCGCCTGAAGACCGCCCAAATCCTGCAGGCGATGTTCGCCGCCGTGGGGGTGAAAATGGAAATCCGCGTGCAGGAATGGAGCAGCCTGCTCACCACCGTGATTAAGCCGCGCGCATTCGAAGCCCTGCTGATGGGTTGGTCGCTGCCGGCCGAGCCCGACCCGTTTGACGTCTGGCACAGCAGCAAACAAGGCCCCGATGATTTTAACATCGTGGGCTTCAGCAACCCGGCGGCCGACCGCGCGATCGAAGCCTCGCGCCGCACCTTCAACCAGGCCGCACGCGCCAAACACCTGTTTCGGCTGCAGGAAATTTTGGCCGAGGAACAGCCCTACCTCTGGCTGTTCGCCCCCAATGCGCTGGTGGCGGTGCACCGCCGGGTGCAGAATATTCTGCCCGCCCCCGCGGGCTTGGGCTACAATCAGCCGGAATGGTGGGTGCCGCAGGCCTGGCACCTGCGCTCGGCCTTGCAGCCGTAGCCGCTTACTTCACCGTCAGTGTTTGGCGCACGGTGGTGCGGTCCAGCCCATCCACCCATTCCAATTGCAGGGGCTGGCCTTGCGCCAGGGCGGTGATCGCTTCGGGCAACAAGCCTTGCGCCACGGTGGCGTCCGTCACTTCACGGTAAAGCCGAACCATCCGCGGCTTGAAAGCCTCACGCCCGCCCACGGTGCCTCGCACCAACGCCGCGCCCTCGGCATTGCCGCTGCGCCGCACCTGCAAGCGCAGCGCGGTCGGGCGGCCGGCCGCATCACGCGCCAGCTGGGCGCCTTGCAACGTGAGGGTGCTGCTCACCTTCCCCACCTGCACAATCAGCGGCACCCCGGTGGTGTAGGAAAAGCCGATGTTCACCGCAAAGCCCTGCTCGGCGCGGCTTTGGGTGGGCGAGGCCTCGGTGGGCGTGACCGGCGCGGGGGTAAAGATTTCATTCAGCACCAGGTGGCTGTGGTAGTCGCCCGGCGCCAAATCGGCGGGGCGGGTGGCCATGATGCGGATGGTTTGGCGTTGCCCCGGCGCCAAGGTCAGGGTTTTGGGCATGAAACGCACGAACGGCTGGACGCTGTAGGGGAAGCTGCCGCTCACCGCCTTGGTGGTGCCATCGGCCCCCATCACCAGGTCATCCAGCGTCACGCGGTAGCGTACCGTGCGCTCAGTAAAGTTACTCACCGCCGCTTCAGTGGTGCGTTGGTTGGGTTCCAGCACAATCCGGGTGGGCGCCACCACCAGGCCTTGGGCCCAAGCCAAAGGCATGACCAACAGGCTTAACAGCAGCGTCAGACGTGGCAGCATGATAAAAAAATCCTTTATTCTTGCCCGCACTGTGGCGCTTGGGCGTGCTGGCGTCAGCCCTAACTGCTATTTTTTTAGGCATCATCTGGTCGCCACACAGCACCCAACCCTGGCATTGGCCCAAAAAGCCAAATCTCCCAAACCTCTTGGGGAAACCCTCATTTAAAATGGGGTTAAAAACCCCTAAACGGATTGTCATTGAAAAATCTCCCAACCCTTATAAAACGTTTTAAGTAACCTGTATTGCGTTTCGCCACCGGCCCACTTTTCTGCGGGCCAAACCTTGAGGGACCACGATGTGTGCCACCGCACAAATGTGTGCCGCCGCCGAACTTGCGGTACGGCAAGCCTACGCCGCAGGCAAAACCTGCGATGAGGCGGCCGCCGCCGCCATTGAAGCCGCTGCGGGCCATGAGCCCGCGCTGATCACGCCGGAGTTTCGTCGCCTGCTTATGGCCCATGCCCGCCACGTCTATCAGGAGGCAACCGTGGTTGTGCAGAGCGCAGCCCACTGAACCTCTCCAACGCTCGCCGGTGAGGTCCGTGGCCACGGACCTCATTTTTTTATGGTTTGCTTTATGGCTTGAATTTCCGTGCAACCCGAGGCACAACCCCTCTATGCCTATGCCCGCCTTGCATGTTTTAAGCCCCGACGCACAGGACTTGGCCACGGCTGCGCGGGAATTTTGCCTCACCACCATCAAGGCCACCTATGGGTTTGATTACACCCCCGCCTGGCATGCCGACTTGGATAGCCTTACGGGCCCGGCGGCGGCGAACCACTACGCACCTGCCAACCGGGGCCGCTTTTGGGTGCTGCAGGATGAAGCGGGCACCGTGGTAGGCACCGCCGGGGTGCGCTGCCTGGCCTACAAGCCCAATTTTATCCAGCTGCTGCAAGGCCACTACCCCGATTTTACCACCATTGCCTCCCTCTGGCGCACCTACCTGGCCCCCGCCTACCGGGGCCAGGGCATAGGCCAGCAGCTGAATGATGCCGCGCTGGCGTTTGCCCGCACCCAAGGCTACCAGCGGATGTTTTTGGAATGCAACCACGCCTACCCCAAATTGCAAGCCTACTGGCAGCGTTTGGGTTACCAGCACTTCACCAGCGGGCCCGATTTCTGCTGTTTTGACCGGGCACTTTGAGCGCTGCCTCCCGGGGGGGCTTGACAGGTATGATAGATAGAACCTGTCACTCACCGTTTGACAGAGGAGCAACCATGCTTGCCACCCTGAATTCGCCGACCCCGTCGGCGCCCCCCATTGCCGCACAATCCTTAGTGCCTCCCGAGGTACTGAAGCTCTTCACCCTGCTGGTGAACGATGCCCAGCTGCGGAAGATCCCCGCCTATGCCCGTACGGCGTTGGGCAACCGGGTGCCACCCTACAGCTGTGTCGGCTGTGTGGAACGGCTGGAAAACCGCACGGAGGGGCATCGGCTGCGCACCGTCAATCATGGCAAACTCACCGCCCATGAACGGAGCCTGCTCTGGGATACCCTGCTGCAACCCACGCTGAAAGCCGCGGTTGAACAGACGATGGTTTTGGCCCTCACCATCTGTGCCTACCGCCCGCACGCCACCGAGCCCGGGGTGAACGGCCCCGGTGGGGTAGTGTGCTTTAGCCCAGATGCCACCAGCGCCAGCCTGGCGTTGTTGTTTTGGGACTGGCAGGACGAAGCCACGTTCCAGCCGCTGTTGCCAGAAGCAGAGGCAAAGACTGCCCTGTGGCAACGCATCACGGCCTACGCCCCCGAGGCGCTGGCCTGGCTGCAGCGCCTCGCGCCGGGCGAACACCGCATCCCGCACGGCTTGCGCCACCAGGTGCACCCACTGTTGGCCACGCCGGCCTGGCAGCAACTGCTGCAACAACAGTGCGGTGTATCGGCCAACCTGACGGCGCTGAATACGTTGACAATCGACTAACCCAACCCGCTGCCCCGGTTCACCCCGGGGCAGCGTTTTTGCTTAATCCTGACGGAATTACGTCGAGGGTTTCTGCAACACAATAAAGCTGTTCACAATCCCATCGCGCGGGTGGAACACGCCTTTAAATTCCAGCTGGCGGCAGCAGCGGCAATCCACCTTGGGGTACAGCAAGCAGCGCAACGCCTGCACCGAACGCACCCCCAAATATTGCCCCAGCCGCAGGCGGGCTTCCAGGCTGTGCAGCAAGCGCTCCTGCTCGGCCGCGCTTTGGCCCAACACCAGGGCACAGAGCCACACCGCATCGGTGGCAGGCAACGGGTTAAAATCGCGAATATCCGCCGTGGTGAAGCGCAACGGCAAGGTTTGCGGCAAGCGGTAGAGCCAACCCTTGGCCAGGGCGTTGGCGGCGTCATCCACATCCAGGCACTGTACCGCCACGCCGTGTTCGGCCGCCAAAAAGTAGGCGGTCAGCGGCAAGGGCCCACTCCCTACCAACAACACGCTGTTGGCGCCGGGGTGAAACTGGCGCAGCAGGCTCAGTTCGGCCTGCACCATCGCGCGGTAATTCTCGTAGTAGGGGAACTGCCGCAGTTCGGCCAGCACATCCGCCACTTCACCCAGGCGTTTGGCCCAATAGACCTCCAGCGCCGTCTCGCCGGTGCCGCACAGTTGACGCAAACGGTGGAGGCCAATCCGCTGATCCACCTCCGCCAATACGGTGTGTACATGCTCTTCCGGCAGCGTGGCCAGGGCGGTGTTCACCAAGGCCGAAAAGCGTTGGTTAATCTCGGGCTGGGGGGTGAGGCTCGACT
>JADCGN010000106.1 GCA_020249005.1 Alphaproteobacteria bacterium | reverse complement strand
TCCTCTACCGCCGCGTGGTGAACCGCAACAACCGCTTGAAGCGCCTGATGGAGCTGCGCGCGCCCGAGATCATCGTGCGCAACGAGAAGCGCATGCTGCAAGAGGCGGTGGACGCGCTGTTCGACAACGGCCGCCGCGGCCGCGTGATCACCGGCGCCAACAAGCGTCCGTTGAAATCGCTTGCCGACATGCTGAAGGGCAAGCAAGGCCGCTTCCGTCAGAACTTGCTCGGGAAGCGCGTGGACTACTCCGGCCGTTCGGTGATTACGGTTGGGCCCGACCTGATGCTGCATCAGTGCGGCCTGCCCAAAACCATGGCGCTGGAACTGTTCAAGCCGTTCATCTACCACAAGCTGGAACTGCGCGGCGAAGCCACCACCATCAAGGCCGCCAAGAAGATGGTGGAACGCCAGGAAGACGTGGTGTGGGACGTGCTGGAAGAGGTGATCCGCGAGCACCCGGTGTTGCTGAACCGCGCGCCGACGCTGCACCGCTTGGGGATTCAAGCCTTTGAACCCAAACTAATTGAAGGCAAGGCCATTCAGCTGCACCCGCTGGTGACCACCGCCTTCAACGCCGACTTTGACGGTGACCAAATGGCCGTGCACGTGCCGCTTTCGCTGGAAGCCCAGCTGGAAGCGCGCGTGCTGATGATGAGCACCAACAACATCCTGAAGCCCGCCGACGGCAAGCCGGTGATCGTGCCGAGCCAGGATATGATTTTGGGCTTGTACTGGCTTTCCTTGGCCCGCTACAACCAGCCGGGCGAAGGCAGCCTGTTTGCCGACTTGGGCGAAATCGAGCACGCGCTGATGACCAAGGCGGTGAACCTGCACACCCGTATCAAGTTCCGCTTCCGCGGCAAGACGTACGATACCTGCGTGGGCCGGGCGATTATCTCCTCGATCCTGCCGCAGTCCGACAAGTTGGGCTTTGACAGCATCAACAAGGTGCTGGGCAAGAAGGAAGTGGGGAAACTGATCCACGAGGTCTACCTGGCGTCGGGCCAAAAGGAAACCTGCATCTTTGCCGACAAGCTGATGCAGCTGGGCTTCCGCTACGCCGCCAAGGTGGGGATTTCCTTTGGTAAAGACGACATGGTGGTGCCGCAAGAAAAGCACAAGATGGTGGAGCATGCCGAAGCCGAAGTGCGCAAGTTCGAGCAGCAGTACCAAGACGGCTTGATCACCGCCGGCGAAAAGTACAACAAGGTGGTGGATATCTGGCAGCGCACCAGCGATGCCATTAAGGACGCGATGATGAAGAGCATCGGCGACCAACCGGTGAAGAACGCCACCAAGGGCGATGCTGAAACCAAACTGCAGCCTTCCGTGAACCCCATCTACATGATGGCCAGCTCTGGGGCCCGTGGTTCGGTGGCCCAGCTGCGGCAGTTGGGCGGGATGCGCGGTTTGATGGCCAAACCGAACGGCGACATCATTGAAACGCCGATTACGGCGAACTTCAAGGAAGGCCTGACGGTTCTGCAGTACTTCATCTCGACCCACGGGGCGCGCAAAGGGCTTTCCGACACAGCGCTGAAGACCGCCAACGCCGGTTACCTGACCCGCAAGCTGGTGGATGCCGCGCAAGACTGCGTGATCACCGAATACGACTGCGGTACCGACAAGTTCGTGTGGGCGACCGATATCATGCAGGCCGGCAACGTGATGGAAGCGATGGGCGAGCGCATCTTGGGCCGCACCGCCGCGGCCGACGTGGTGCACCCGCTAACCGGCGAGGTGCTGGTGACCCGCAACACCATCATGGATGAACAGCATGTGGCGTTGATCGAAAAGGCCGGCATCGAGCGGGTGGCGATGCGCAGCCCCTTAACCTGCAGCAACACCGACGGTATCTGCGCCAAGTGCTACGGCCGCGATATGGCCCGCGGCACCGAAGTGACGCTGGGTGAAGCGGTGGGCGTGATTGCCGCGCAGTCGATCGGTGAGCCGGGCACCCAGCTGACCATGCGGACCTTCCACATTGGGGGGGCCGCCGCCGCCGGGACCGCGCAAAGCAAGGCCGAAGCCAGCAAGGAAGGCGTGCTGAAACTGGTGAACGTGGCCACGCTGACCAACGGCAGCGGCGAGCAGATCGTGACCAGCCGCAACGCCGAAGCGCAGGTGATGGACGAAACCGGCCGCGTGCGCGAAAGCTTCAAGCTGCCCTACGTTGCGCGCCTGGCCGCCGCCGATGGCGCCAAGCTGAAAGCCAATGCGCTGATTGCCGATTGGGACGCCTACACCACGCCGATTCTGGTGGAAGCGGCCGGCAGCGTGCACTTCCTGGACTTGCAGGAAGGCGTGACGATGCGCGAGCAAACCGATGAAACCTCGGGGATTTCTTCCCGCGTGGTGCTGAACTGGAAGGAAAACACCCGCGCGGCCGACATGAAGCCGAGCATCGTGCTGATGGACGCCAAGGGCAAGATCGTGACGTTGCCCAACGGCAGCCAGGCGGTTTACGCCCTGCCGGTCGGCGCGATTCTGACGGTGGACGATGGCCAGACCATCGCGGCCGGCGACATCATCGCCCGGATGCCGAAAGAAAGCCTGAAGAGCCGCGACATCACCGGGGGCTTGCCGCGCGTGGCCGAACTGTTCGAGGCCCGCAAGCCGAAAGACAGCGCGATCCTCAACGAGGCGCCGGGGATCGTGACCTTCGGCAAGGACTTGAAGGGCAAGCGCCGCATCTTGGTCACCACCAAGGGCGATGACGGCCAAGACGAGGTGCGCGAGTACCTGGTGCCGAAGGGCATCCACCTGAACGTGCGCGAGGGCGACTACATCGAAGCCGGTGAAATGCTGGTGGAAGGGGCCGTTGATCCACGCGACATCCTGAAGGCGCAGGGGATTGAAGCCCTGGCTGACTTCATGATCACGCAGATTCAGGAAGTGTACCGCCTGCAAGGGGTGCAGATCAACGACAAGCACGTGGAAGTCATCATCCGCCAGATGCTGCAGAAGGTGATGATCACCAAACCCGGTGAGAGCACCTTTGTACAGGGCGAAATGGCCGACCTGTTTGAAGTGCGCGAGGAGAACGAAAAGCTGGTGGCCAAGGGCAAAGTGCCGGCCGAGTACGAGCTGTACTTGCAAGGCATCACCAAGGCCAGCCTGACGACGCGCAGCTTCATGAGCGCCGCGAGCTTCCAGGAAACCACCCGCGTGCTGACCGAAGCGGCGACGCTCGGCAAGACCGACACCCTGGGCGGGCTGAAGGAAAACGTGATCGTGGGCCGCCTGATCCCCGCCGGGACCGGCCGCGTGCTGCGCCAACTGCGCAAGACCGAACTGGCCAAGGATGTGACGCCCTTGGTGCAGTAAAGTTAAGCCGCACCAAAAACCGGCCGCTGGCCGGTTTTTGGTGCGTGTTTAAGCGTTAAATATATTGGCCGATGCCGCTTTTCGCTAAGAATTTATCTAATTTTTCCCATAGCATGGTTCTACTGTCATCCAACCAGTTTAAAATCTTCGCCCGGTTATTGCGGTAGTGGTAGTAGTTTTGGGTCCACCAGCGTTTTTTCTCATCCTGAACCAGAATATCGGAAATATAGCCATCTTTTGTCAGATAAACCTTATGCTTTTGTTGGCGTTCTTGCAAATTGTGCAAGAGCCCAAAACCCGCATCGATTTCGGGCAAGATATGTTCATCCTTCATAAGGGAAGTATAGGATAGGATGAGAGATGTTCAAGGGATGATGTTAAGGGCCTCAAGGTGCCACCCGGTCGCCAAGGGCGTAAAGCGGTAGGGCAGGGCATTTTGGAAGCGCTGCTGGCCGTTCAGCCCCAGCAGTTCGCACAGGTGGGCCATAAATGCGCCGTGCCCCACAAACAGCACGGTGTGGGGGGTGTGGGCGGTGAGCTGTTCGGCCAACACGCTGGCAATGCGGGCGTGCAGCGCGGGGGTGCTTTCGCAATCGGGCGGAAGAATGTCTTGGTAGCTGTCTTCCGGGCCGCGGTTGTGGCGGGCCAGGATCTCGTGCCGGAACTGCCCTTCAAACGCGCCAAAGGCCCGCTCTTTCAGCCGTTCGTCGTGGTGCAGCGGCACGCCGACGTGTTCCTGCACAATCGCGGCGGTCACGGCGGCGCGTTGCAGCGGGCTGGCAATGATCCGTTGAATCCCCACCTGCCGCAGCACTTGCGCGGCCGCCTGGGCTTGGGCGGTACCGGTGGCGTTGAGCGGGATATCGGTGTGGCCCTGAATGCGGCGGGCGACGTTCCAGTCGGTCTGGCCGTGGCGCAAAAACCAAAAGGGCAGGGGGGGAATGGGGGGGCGGGTTGTGTTCGTCATGCCGGAGGTTTATAAGCGAAATGTAAGAAAAAAGCGACACCATGGCCGAACCGATTGCCCCCACCGACAAACCCGATGTGACCAAAGTGGGCCAACTGCGGGTGGCGTGTGGCGGCCCGGCCTGGG
>JADCGN010000105.1 GCA_020249005.1 Alphaproteobacteria bacterium | reverse complement strand
GGCCGTCATTCAGCACGCTGGCGGCGCCAAACGACGTACCGCGCACAAAGTTGCTGTCCAACGTTAAGGTGACCCCCAAGCTGCTGAAGCCCACATCCAACGCCGCTCCGCTGCCGATGTTCTGGCCAATCCCGGCCACGCCGTCCAGCAGCGCGGTGATGTCGATGGTTTGGCTTTGCGGGGCACCGGCATCCAGCCGCGTCACCGTTAGGCTTTCGGTGGTGGCGTCGTAGCTGACGCGTAAGGTGCGGTCGGTGGTGGTGAGGGTGGGGTCGAGCCGCACCTCGCTGATGCCGATACCGGCCAAATTGCTGGCCGTGGTGTTGGTGAAGGCGCGCGTACCGGCCAGCAATTTCACTCCGTTAAACTCGGTGATTTGGCCGATCCGGTTCACTTCGGTGCGCAGCTGCTGAAATTCGCCGTCAAGCAATTGGCGCGTAGGGTTATCCAGCTGCCCGCTGGAAGCTTGGGTGGCCAGCGTTTGCATGCGGATGAGTAAATTACTGATTTCACCCAGGGCGCCATCGGCAATTTGCAATGCACTCACCCCCGCCGTGGCATTGAGCGAAGCGGTGGTTAGGGCGCGGTTGATGATTTTCAGGCTGGTCCCCACCGCTAAGGCGGCGGCGTCATCGCCCGCGCTGCTTACCCGCAGCCCGCTGCTCAGGCGATTGGCCCCTGTGATCAGGTTGGCGTTGTGGGTACGGATGGCGTTCTGGGCGGCTTGCGCGGCGCTGTTGGCAACAATCGAGACGGGCATCGGCAGGGCTTTCTTCAGCGGTTTCTATGCAAAGTGCATGCCAAGCGGTGCCAACGGGCAGGGACCGGTTGGTGCCGTGGGCCTTTTGTTAGCGGTCGTTTTCCAGTACGGTGGCCACTATGCGGATTAAAACCCTCACCGCCGAAAAAATGACCGATGCCTTGAAGCTGATTCGTGAACAGCTTGGCCCGGAGGCGTTGATTTTGGAAACCCGCAAAGTGCAGCGTAACGGCAAGGAAACGCTGGAAATTACCGCGGCGGTGAATGAGCCTGCCTCTGCCGTTAGGCCTGCCCCCGCGCCCAGCGTGGCCCCGCCTCCGGCGGCGGCCCCCGGGCCCGCGTTGCCCTCCTTGCTGGGCAGCACCTTAGCGGCCCATGGCGTGCCCACCAACCTGATCGAAACCTGGCACACCGCCCTGCCGGGCCTGCAGGCTGCGGGTTTTACCGCCGGCGAAGCCTTGGCGATGCTGCTGGGCAAGCAGCTGCGCTTTTTGGCGCCTGCCGAAGCCCTGCCCAGCGGCGCGGCGCACGTGTTTGTGGGGCCCCACGGCGCAGGGAAGACCACCTTGGTGGCGAAGCTGGCCTGGCAGGCCAAGCAACGCGGGCAACGGGTGGGCTTGCTCAGCCTGGATGACCAAAAGGTGGGCGGCTTTGAACCGCTGGCCATTGCCGCGGAAATTTTCGGCACCCATGCGGCGCTGATTGCCGACCAAGATGATCTGCGCGCCGCCGCCGCGCGGTTGCAGGGTGGGGCGGCGCAGGAAGGGCTGCTGCTGGATACCGCCGGGTTGAATCCGTTTGCCCCCAAGGCAGTGAGTGGCCTGCAGCAGCGCTTGGTGGGGTTGGGTCTGCCGGTGCGGGTGCATTTGGTGATTCCCGCCAACCTCAATCCGGCCGATCTGGCGATGCTGCCGGTGGCCTGCCATGCGCTCAGCCCGCAAAGCCTGATCTTCACCAAATTGGATTGCACCACCCGCTATGGCGCCATCGTGGCCACCGCGGCCGGTAGCGGCTTGCCGTTGGGGCTCGCCACCCACGCCGCCGATATGGCCACGCCGCCCTTGGCGCTGACTGCCGCCTGGTTGGCGGACGCGTTGCTGGAGTTGCCCAAACAGCCGTGGGAATTTGCGTAATGAACCGGGGCGACCCCAAGCTTTACACGGTGGCCAGCGGCAAGGGCGGGGTGGGCAAAACCAGCCTAACGTTAAACCTGGCGGCTGTGCTGGCCAAGCAAGGGCGGCGGGTGTTGGTGGTGGATGGCGACACCGGCCTGGCCAACGCCGATGTGCAGCTGAACCTAAAACCTGCCTACGATCTGGCCGACGCGCTGCAGGGCCAACGGACGCTGGCCGACATCATCACGCCCACGCCCTATGGCTTTGCGCTGATTGCCGGGCGCAGCGGCCACCCGGGGTTGGCGAGCTTGCCGCTGCCCACGCTCACCACCTGGCTGAACGACCTGCGGGCCTTAGGGGCAGATTATGACCTGATCTTGCTGGATGCCGCCGCCGGCATTGCCCCGCCCACCCTGCTGATGGCAGCCCAAAGTGCGGCCACCTTGCTAATCACCACACCTGACCCAAGCAGCCTGACCGATGCCTATGCCCTGGTGAAGTTGCTGTGGCTGCAGCACGGCGTGGCGAATGCCCGGTTGGTGGTGAACCAAGCCACCGCGCGGGAAGCGGCCCAGGTACACACGCGCCTCAATGCGGCCGCCACAGGCTTTTTGCAATTGCCGCCGTTGCCGTTGGTGGGGAAAATCCCCAGCTGCAAATTCTTTGCCCAGGCGGTGCGGAACCATGAGTTGGCGTTCAAGGCCTTTCCGCGCAGCACAGCCGTGGCAGCCTTGGCCACACTGGCCAAAACGCTTTAGTACTGCAGGCGGTTTAGGCTTCTTGCTTGGCGGCTTCCACCGCAGCGCGGGTGCGGGCTTCGGCCACCGCAGCCTTCTGTGCGGGTGTCAGGTTGGCCTCATCGGTGGCGGTGGCGTTGGCCAATTGCTGCAGCTGCTGGAGGTTCGGTTTGGCATTGCCACCCAAGGCGGCATCGGCCAGTTCGCGCAGTTGATTCAACAGCTGCGCGGTTTGGCCTTGGGTATTTTGGGGCAGGTCTTCTTCCAACGGCAAAAAGCCCGGCACCGCCAGGCCACCCGCCAACGGGGTAGCGGGGGGGGCTGCAGCCGTTTGCCCCGCCTGCTGGGCATCGGCCAGGGCCTCGGCAAAGCTCGGCCCCCCGGCAGCGCCGGTGCGGGCCTTGGCCTTGGCTTTGTCAGCTGCGGCAGGGCCTTTGGGGCCATTCACTTGGTAAACCATACCGCCAGTGTGCAGGATTTATGCCAGCGATGCAACCCAGCCCACGGTGCTGGGCTCCAAGCTTACGGGCCTACTGGGTTTGCAACACGCTGAAGCGTTCGCTGACCACCCCACCCCACACCTGCAGCATCAACGGCAAGGCGGCCGCGAGCATAATCAGCGCCAGAATCACCGTGAGCGGCACCGAAACAAAAAACACCTGCAACTGCGGGATGAGCCGGTTCAACAAACCAAACAACGCGGTGGTGAGCAACCCCGCCACCACCACCGGGGCGGCCAGCTGCAGGCCCAGCGCGCTGAATTCGGCAAAGATCTGGACCACGGCGGCGGTGACATCGGCCACCGGGGGGAGTTGCCCGGCCGGAAAGCTGGCATAGCTGGCGGCCACCGCGCGGATCAAGTCGTGGTGCAGGTTCAGGGCCAAGATCAACATGCCGCCGGTCAACGTTAAAAACACCGTGGGGGCCCCGCTGTTGGCGTTGCTGCCGGGGTCGAACAGGGTGGCGGCCTGTAAGCCGGCGGCAAAGGCAATCAGTTCCCCCGCCAAGCTTAAGGCCGCCAAGAACAACCGGGCCCCCAAGCCCAACAGCAGGCCCATCACCAGCTCGGCAAACACCAACAGCGCCAGTTCCCCCGTGGTGCCGGGCAGGGTGGGCAATGTCGGGGTCAGTAGCGGAACCATCACCGCCGCCGCCGCCACCGCCGCCAAGAGGCGCAGGCGCGCGGGCACCGCATCATCGGAAAGGGCCGGAAACACCAGCAACGCGGCGCCCAGGCGGCAAAAGACCAAAAAGAAGGGAAAAACCAGCGTGGCGGCCAGTTCCATACAGCGACCCTACGGCGTGCGGGTGGGTACGGCGGTGATGGTGCCTTCCGGCCGCACCATTTGCGCGAACAGGTCGGTGGCCAGTTCATCCAACTGGCGGGCCATGAAGGGCAGCAACACAATCATCGAGGCAAAGACCAGGATGATTTTCGGTACGAAGGTAAGCGTGCTTTCCTGAATCGAGGTAAGGGCCTGCACCAAGCCAATCAGCAAGCCGATGAGCAGCGCCAACACCATAATCGGCGCGCTAACGTACAGCAGCACCAGAATGGTTTCCCGCGCAATGGCGGCGACGGCGTCAGGAGTCATGCCCTGTTTTAACACTTCGTCACAGAGAGGGTTGCCAAATGCCTGTTCTTTGGGCACAGTTCGCGCCACAATGTCGGCCCGGAAGAAATTGCAAAACCCCACCACGGCCCCCAGCTGGCCCCTGCTGCAACGGATTGGCAAGCACTACCTGTGGGCGCACCGCGCCCCCTTATTGTGGGCGTGCGGGGCGATGCTGATTGTGGCCGCCGCCTTGGGCCTGCAGGCGCACCTAATTCAGCCGCTGTTCGACAACGGCCTGATCGCCGGCCGGGTGGGGGTGATCAACACCGTGATCGGCGCGGTGGTGATGCTGACGCTGATCCGCGGGGTGGCCAACTACTACCAGCTCTATTTTATGGAAAGTGTCGGTCAACGCGTGGTGGCCACGCTGCAAGAGCAAATGTATGCCGCTACGCTGCGGCAAAACCTGGGGTGGTTTGCCGATAACCCCACGGGCACGCTGACCAGCCGCTTCGTGAGCGACTTGCAGCGGCTGAAGTACGCCGTAACGCAGATCTTCAACAGCGGGCTGCGCGATGCGGGCACGGTGGTGGGGCTGTTCATCAACATGCTCTACCAAGATGTGGGGCTGACGTTGCTCACGTTGGTGATCGTGCCGCTGACCATTATCCCGATTCGCCGCTTTGGCCGCCTGAGCCGCAAATACAGCCGGGTGAACCAGGAAAGCACCGCCAAAATGGCGCACCACCTGAACCAAACCCTGATGCACGTGCGCCAGGTGCAAAGCTATGCGCAGGAAAATTTTGAAGGCCGCCGGATGCATGCGCAGGTGATGGAGGTGCTGGTCAGCACGCTCAAGGCCGTGCGGGTGCGGGCGCTATCCTCGCCGGTGGTGGAGGTGATCGGCACCGTGGCGATTGCGCTGATTATGCTCTATGCCGGGCGGCAGATTGCCGACGGCGAACTGAGCCCCGGCGCCTTTGCCAGCTTTATGGCCAGCCTGGTGATGCTGAGCCGCCCGTTAAAAGGCTTGGCCAGCCTGAACAACAACCTGCAAGAAGGCTTGGCCGCGGCGCAGCGCGCGTTTGAACTGACCGACGCCGTGCCCACGCTGCAGGATACCCCTGGCGCCCAACCGTTGGCGGTGAAAAGTGCCAGCGTGGGCTTTGAAAACGTGACGCTGACCTACCCCGACGGTACCATCGCCTTACGCAATTTTACCCTGCACATTCCGGCCGGCAAAACCGTGGCGTTGGTGGGCCCTAGCGGCGCGGGCAAGAGCAGTGTGCTGAACTTGCTGCCGCGCTTTTATGAGGCCAGCCAGGGCGTGGTAAAGATTGCCGGCAAAGACGTCCGGAGCCTCACGCTGAAAAGCCTGCGCCAACACATCGGCTTGGTCAGCCAAGACGTGGCGATCTTTGATGACACGATTGCCGGCAATATTGCCTACGCCGAACCCAAAGCGGCCGCGCACCGCATTGTGGCGGCGGCCAAGGCGGCGGCGGCGCACGCGTTCATCGCGCAGCTGCCCGAGGGTTATGCCACGATGTTGGGGGAAAACGGCCTCAAGCTTTCGGGTGGCCAAAAGCAGCGCCTGGCCTTGGCCCGCGCGTTGCTGAAAGATGCCCCGGTGCTGCTGTTGGATGAGGCCACCGCCAGCCTGGATACTGCCAGCGAAAAGGCGGTGCAGGCCGCGCTGGAGCGCGCCGAAGCGGGCCGTACCACGCTGATTGTGGCGCACCGGCTTTCTACCATTGTGCATGCCGATGAAATTGTGGTGCTGGAGGCAGGGCAGATTGTGGAGCAGGGCACCCACCGCCAGCTGCTGGCCAAGAAGGGGCTCTATGCCAAATTATGGCGGCTACAGGGGGCGGCGTGATGATGGAAAAGGGTTTACGGAGTAAGGAAAAAGGAGGGGGCGCGCGCCCCCTTCATACCACCGGGCGTACCAGCAGCCGGATGAATGCGGCCGAGAAGGCGGCGGTGCTGGCGGCGATGGGGGAACATCCGTTGCCCAAGATTTTACCGCCGCTGGTGGAATTGGAATTGGGCATCGGCAATGGCGAAGCTTTGGCGGCGCGCGCCAAGGCCGACCCGGCGCGGTTTTTCATCGGCAGCGATGTGTACCTGAACGGCCTGGCCCAGGCGGCGCGTTTTGCCAGGGGGCTACCCAATGCGGCGCTGACCAACGCCGATGCTCGTGATTTGCTGGCCAGCCTGCCCGCCGCCAGCGTGCAGCGGGTGGTGGTGCCGCACCCCGACCCCTGGCCCAAGGCCAGCCACCACAAGCGCCGTCTGGTGCAGCCCGAGTTTTTGGCCGCCTGCGCCCGGGTGCTGCAGCCCGGTGGCGAGCTATGGGTGGTGACCGATTGGCCCGATTATGCCTTCCAGACCTTGGCCTTGCTGCACCGCCACCCGCAGCTGCAGTTGCAGCAAACCAGGGAGGCGGCGGCCCGCTGCAAGGTCAAGCCCGGGGGTGCCGGCACGCAGCCCTTGGGCCCGCATCGCTTAGCGCAGCCGCCGGCGTGGTGGGTGCCGACCAAATACCAACAAAAAGCCTTGGCGTTGGGCCGGGCTCCGTGGTTTGTGGGGGCAGTGCGCACTGCCTGTTGACGTTTATCCGTTAAGGGTATACATCGTTATCACTCTTCCTGTTTCTCGTAGGCACTGGAGGTTCCGATGCCGCATGCGCTGACCGCCTATCGTCTTAAAGTCTCGTTCCAGGTGGTGCTCATCCCCAAACCCCTTCTGCCTGGGTTGCTGCAGGGGTCACCTACCCAGGCGTTCGATGCCTTCGAAAGCGCCTGGCACCAGCAGACGGCCCGTCCGTGTCGACTTACACGGCTGGCCGATGAACTGGAAGCTTTAGCCTTTGCAGCCCAACGGCGAATCTATGAATTCGCCCGCGTGACGGTACGGTTGCACCCCCATGATGACGTTTACAGCATCATCGAACGGGAATGGCCGGCCGGCCTGCTGGTGGAAACCGCCATGCTGCAGCTGGAGGCCCGTTTCCCCCAGCTGGAGTTGCGCCCCTATCCGGTGATTTTGGCCGATGAAGCCTTTGATCGGACGGCCGGCAAACCCCACAATGAACCGTTGCGGCAGGCGATGGAACGCCTATTCCGCCAAGGCTTGCATTGGGTGAGCCCACGCGGGTTGCCCTACTTCGGCTATGTGCCGCAGCCGATCGTGAGATCGCCTGTGTTGGCAAGGGCTTAACTGCGGCTCTGCCCTAACTAAAGTTACGATCACCCGGGGGTGCCAGCACCCCCGGTTTTTCCTTGACAGCCACCCCACCCCACGCCATAAGGGGGCATTCGTTGCGGCCGTAAGGCAGCAGCAACCTCAGCCCAACATTTCTGTTGCGACTGGCGGCCGCTGGCTGCCCCAATGTGTTGCAGCAGAGGGGGCCTTGAGGGCGCAGGGGGATAAAGGGGAAAAGACCGGTGACCACGCCGTTGAATCAGAAGCTGACCGCCATGGCCCAGGGGGCCGCGGCCAGCTTTGGCGTGCAGCTGGTGGTGGCCCGCTTTGGCGGCCAAAGTGGCCGCAGCACCCTGCAAGTGCTGTTGGAAAACCCCGATGGCACCAGCCCCGATGTGGAAATTTGCGCCCAGGTCTCGCGCTTGCTTTCGGCCCAGTTGGATGTGGCGGACGTGATTGGCGGCAAATATACCTTGGAAGTGAGTAGCGCCGGGCTGGATCGCCCGTTGCTGAGTGCCGCCGACTGTGCCCGGTTTGTGGGCAAAGGTGCGGCCGTAAAATTTAAAAGCCCGGTTGAGGTGCACGGCAAACCCTTGGGTGCCGCCAAGGGCGTGCTGCAGGCGGTGCAGGGCGACAGCGTAACGCTCGGTGTCAACGGCCAGCCGGTGACCTTCAATTTCCACCAGGTGCAGAGCGCCGAGTTGGCCCCTACGCCCGAGGAAATGGCGGCGTTCATGGGCTTCCACGCCAAGCCCAAGCGCGGCACCCCGCACCCGCTTTCCGCGCGGGCGCAAAAGTTGAAGAACAACCCCGAAGCTTAAACGAAAGGAACCGCCGCAATGGCCCTGGAATACCTACAAATCGCCGATATGGTGGCGCGGGAGAAGGATATTGAGAAGGAGCAGGTGCTGGAGGTGATGGAGCAAGCCATCCAGCAGGCCGCGCGCCGCAAGCTGGCCGGCGAGCTGAACCTGCAGCCGATGGATTTGACCGTGCAGGCGCATATCGACCGCTTAACCGGCGAGGTGAGCATGAAGCGCCTGATTAAGGTGGTGCCGATGGTGCTGGAAGTGACCAGCCTGGAAGAGGCCCGCGCCGCCGTACGCGAAGGCCGCGAGCCCGAAATGCGCCCGGCGTGCGACAAGCGCGGCTACCCCTTGAAACAGAATGCCAGCCAAATCCTGTTGGCCGAGGCCAAGAAGCTTAACCCGGCGATTGGCTTGGGCGAGTATCTGATGGAAGACCTGCCCAGCCGCTACTTCGATGGCCGCGTGGCCGCCATGGCCGCCAAGCAGGTGATCTTCCAGAAGGTGAAAGACGTGGAGCGCGCCAAGGAACTGGAAGTGTTTAAGGACGCGGTGGGCACCATCGTCAGCGGCATCGTCAAGCGGGCCGACCACAACGGGGCGTTGGTGGATTTGGGCCGCGCCGAGGCCTTCCTGCCGAAAGAGGAAATCATCCAACGTGAGCTGTTCAAGCAGGGTGACCGCGTGCGCGGCTACATTTACAAGGTGAACCCGCAGGCCCGCGGCCCGCAGATTTTCCTTTCCCGCACGCACCCGCAATTCATTGTGGAGTTGTTCAAGGAGCAGGTGCCGGAAATCGCCAACGGCACGATTGAAGTGATGGGCGCGGCGCGTGACCCGGGCTTCCGCGCCAAGATTGCGGTGAAGAGCTACGACCGCAACCTGGACCCGGTCGGCGCGTGCGTCGGGATCCGCGGCGTGCGCGTGCAGGCCGTGACGCAGGAATTGCAGGGCGAGCGCGTGGATATCATTGAATGGAGCCCCAACGCCGCCGAGTTTTTGGTGCGCGCGATGCAGCCCGCCCAGGTCAGCAAGGTGGTGCTGGATGAAGATGAAAACAACATTGAGGTGGTGGTGCCCCAGGATAACCTGAGCCTCGCCATCGGCCGCCGCGGACAGAACGTGCGCCTGGCGAGCATCCTGACGGGCTGGAACATTGATGTGATGACCGACGCCGAAGAGGCCGAGCGCCGCACCAAGGAATACGAAGTGCTGAGCGCCAACCTGATGCAGAACCTGGACGTGGACGACGTGCTGGCCCGTTTGCTGATTACCGAAGGCTTCCGCAGCACCGATGACTTGCTGAAGGTGAGCCCCGAAGAAATCGCCAGCATTGAAGGCCTGAACCTGGAGGTCGCCGCCGAGCTGCAGAACCGCGCCCAGGCCGCCGCCACCGCCGCCGCCGAGCGCCTGGCCAAACTGGGCGTGACGGAGGAACTGAAGGCGCTGCCGGGCATGAGCAATGACCTGGTGATTGCCTTGGGCGAGCAGGGGATCAAAACCCTGGACGACCTGGGCGACCTGGCCACCGACGAGCTGCTGGAAATGCTGCCCGGCGGGTTGCTGACTGAAAAGCAGGCCAGCAAACTCATCATGGCCGCCCGCAAGCATTGGTTTGCCGAGGAAGAGGATGACGAAGACGAAGACGTCGCAACTGCGGCGAGCGCGTCGGCCCAGCCGGGGGCGAACGCCTAAGGCCTCGTTACCAAGAGAAGACGCCGCCTCAAAGGGCGGCGTTTTCGTTGCGTGATGCGTGCGCGGTTAGGCCGCTGAGGTTTTCGGGCGCCAGACGATTGTCACGGGGGAAGTGGTTTTGTCCATATCCTCGCCATCGTCTTTCAACGAGAGTAATAACCTCGTTGCCTGAATGCGGCGACCATCGTGAAGCTTGACGGTCATTTTATGAAACCGTAAAGCCAGTTGTGTCGGGCTCAAGAAGTCATCGGGTAGGCGCCATTCCGGGTTAAGGTTTGGCGGCAGGCCGAAGTAGATGCCTTCCAGTTCCCACTCGTTCAAATAGGCTTGAACGAGCGCGTCTGTGGCCGGCTGAGCGGCTACTCTTTTGGCGGCTTCTGCCAATTCAGCTTCGGCTTGGAGGGCGGAGTAGTCAATTTCATCTTCTTGGCCTGACATAGTGTGCTCCTTGAGGGTTGCGAAGGAAAAGAATTGTGATAGTTCAATTTAACGTATACAATACTAAATACTCAAATACAAGCAGATTGGTAAAAGTGCGTTTTTTTGGTTTCAGGGCTCATGGCTGTTGCCGTGGGGGTTTTGCCATAGGCCTTA
Organism: Alphaproteobacteria bacterium; assembly: GCA_020249005.1. Lineage (GTDB taxonomy): Bacteria > Pseudomonadota > Alphaproteobacteria > UBA2136 > UBA6156 > JADCGN01. The sequence goes on along the minus strand of JADCGN010000105.1, from coordinate 324 downwards.
CCGCATGCCGGCCACAAAATGTGGGGTCAGGGCTTGTGGATAACCTCCAAAGGCCCTATAAGTAGCGCATGAAGTGCCCGTTCTGCGCCCATGATGACACCCAGGTGAAGGATAGCCGCCCGAGCGATGACGGCAAAACCATCCGTCGGCGCCGCGAGTGCCCCAATTGTGGGCGGCGCTTTACCACCTTCGAGCGCTTTCAGGTGCAGCAGGTGATGGTGCTGAAGCGCGACGGCCGCAAGGAACTGTTCGACCGCGACAAGCTGATTGCCAGCATCCTGATGGCCTTACGTAAACGCCCAGTCACGCAGCAGCAAATCGGCC
>JADCGN010000104.1 GCA_020249005.1 Alphaproteobacteria bacterium | reverse complement strand
GGTGGGCTGCACCGCGCTGTTCTTTGCCGCCACCGCCGATGTCCCAGCCTTGAAGGGCTTCCAAATGTACTGGCAGGTGGTGGCCGGCAGCGGCGTGGCGATGACGGTGATTATCCTGGTCTCGATTCTCTTCAGCCTGCGCCGGGTGTTTAAGCTCGACCCCGCCATGGTGTTCCGCGGGTAGTACCATGAACCAGCGCCGCCAACCCAACCCCAGCGCCAACCCCGTCGCCATCGAGGTCCGCGACGTGGTGAAGGATTTCCCCGTCAGCAACCAGGCCATCCGGGTGCTGCACGACATTACCACCACCATCCGCATGGGCCAACTGACCATGCTGGTCGGCCCCAGCGGCTGCGGCAAAACCACGCTCATTTCGATTCTCTCGGGCATTCTTTCGGCCAGCGGCGGCAGCGTCACCGTGCTCGGCCAACCGCTGACCAGCATGAAAGACAGCGCCAAGGTGCTGTTCCGGCGCCAGAACATCGGCTTCATTTTTCAGCAATACAACCTGCTTCCGGCCCTCACCGCCGCCGAAAACGCCGCGATGCCGTTGGTGGCCGCCGGAATGCCCCTGCCCGACGCAGTGCTGAAAGCCCGCCAGATTTTAAACGAGATTGGCATGCAGGGGCAGACCGAAAAATTCCCCCGCATGCTCTCAGGCGGGCAGCAGCAGCGCGTGGCGATTGCCCGGGCGCTGGTGCACAACCCCAAGCTGATTGTCTGCGACGAGCCCACCGCCGCGCTCGATGCCAAAACCGGCCTGCAGGTGATGGAGATTTTGCGCCAGATTGCCAACACGCCCGACCGCACCGTGCTGGTGGTGACGCACGACAACCGCATCTTCCATTTTGCCGACCGCATCCTGGCGATGAGCGACGGCCGGTTGGAAGGCGACCACACCGCCGCCGCGTATTTAAAACAACACACTTAAGCCGAAAGGAACCGCCCGATGGTCCGCAATCTCACCGCCCTCAAACCTTGGCTGATGCCCATCCTCTCCGCCGTGGGGCTCACCTTCGCGTTGGTCAGCATCCTCACCCGGCCGGAAGCGGAAGCCAAGCAACCGCTCACGCCGCCGCCCAGCAGCCCCTACCAACAGCGGGTGGCCGGGATTGGCGTGGTGGAACCGCGCAACGAGCTGGTGGCGGTGGGCACCGAATTGCCCGGTGTGGTGCGCAGCGTGCATGTAGCGGTGGGCAGCGTGGTCAGCGCGGGAACACCGCTCTTTACGCTGGATACCCGCGCCGCAGAGGCCACCGTGCAACGCCTGGAAGCCAGCGTGGCGGTGGCCCGCAGCCAAGCCGCCGATGCCGCCGCCCAATACGCCCCGGTGCAGGATGCCGGCGCCAGCGGCGCGGTGGCGCAGGATGAAATCAACCGCCGCAAATTTGCCGCCCGCACCGCCGCCGCACGCTTAAGCGAACTGCAGGCGCAACTGGCCGAGGCCACCGTCAATTTAGAGCGCCTGACCGTGAGGGCCCCAAGCGACGGCGAAGTGCTGGAAGTGAACGTGCGCGCCGGGGAATTTGCCCCCGCCGGGGTGTTGGCCACGCCGCTGATCCGCATGGGCGACACCCGCGAACTGCACGTCCGGGTGGAGATTGATGAGGAAAACCTGGGGCGCTTTACCCCCAGCACCCCGGCGGTGGCCTACCGCCGCGGGCAAACCGGTACGCCGTTGCCGCTGCGCTTCATGCGGCAGGAACCATTCGTGCAGCCCAAGCAAAACCTTTCCGCCAGCGCGGGCCAACGGGTCGACACTCGCATCAGCGAGCTGATTTACGCCCTCACCCCCACCGCCGCCGCCCGCCCGCTGGTGGGGGAACAGCTGGATGTGTTCATCAGCAGCGTGACCCCCACCACCCCACCGGTCACGGCCACCCAGGGCCAATAACCATGCGCCACGCCCGCTTTTCCCTGTTGGCCGCCACTCTGCTGGCGGCGGCGCTGCTGCTGAGCGCCTGTGCCAGCCGCCCATGGCCCTTCAGCGCTGCCAGTACGACTACCCCAGCGGCCCCCCCCTGGTGGCAGGCCTTGAACGACCCCGCCCTCAATGACCTGATGGCAACGCTTGAAGGCCAAAACCTGACCGTGCAAATTGCGGTCGCGCGCTTAACCGAAGCCCAAGCCCAAGCCACTGCGGCCACCGGGGCCCTGTTCCCAAGGCTGGATGTAACCGGCAACGCCAGCCGTGGCGAACGCGGCGTGCCCACCCGCACCGGCACGCTGGAAGGCGGGCTGCAGGCCAACTACGAGGTTGACCTATTCGGCACCACCCGCAACACCGCCGCCGCCGCGCGGCTGCGGGCCGCCCAAGCGGCGGAATCGGTGGCCGACGCCCGCCGCCTGGTGCGCGCCGAGCTGGCGCAAACGGTGGTGGAGCAACGCAGCCGTGTGGCCGAGCAAGCCTTGCTGCAAGCCTTGGTCAGCAACACCCAGGCCTTGGAATCCTTGCAAGCAGAACTGGCCCGGGTTGGGCTGAGTGCCCCCGATGCGGTCAGCCAAGCCGCCGCGCAAACCGCCACCGCCCAGCAACGGCTGGAGCTCGCCACCGCGGCCACTGCGGCCACCGGCTTCCAATTGGCCCGGCTGCTGGCCCAAAGCGCCACGGTGGTGCTGCCCGCTGCTCCCATGGTTACCCCCTCGCCCAGCGCTGTTTTGGAGGTTTCCCTCACGCAATTACAAGCCCGCCCCGATGTGGCCGCGGCCCGCCTGGGCTATTTGGCCAGCGAACGTGACGCCGCCGCCGCCGAGGCCGCGCTCTGGCCGCGCCTGACGCTCGGTGCCTTTTTTGGGGCGCAGGAAAGCACGGCGATCACCATGCCGTTGGCCAGCAACCCCGTGTGGGCGCTCAGTGCGGGCCTCACTGCCCCGGTGCTGAACTTCGGCCAACTGCGCGGCGCAGCCAAGGCCGCGCAGGCGCGTGCCACCGCCGCCACCCTCACCTACCAGGAGACCACCAACCGGGCACTGGCCGAGGCCCGTACGGCACTCAGCGATTATTTGGCTGGCGTGAATGCCGCCACCGCGGCGAACCTGGCCGAACAACGGCAGACCGCGGCCGCCGCCACCGTAGCCGAACGCGCCCGCCGCGGCCTGGCCAGCCGCCTCACCGCGCTCAACGCCGCCAACGCCCAGCTGGAGCAAGCCCTGCAAACCGTGGCGGCCGAACGCAACGCCCGCAACGCCTACATCACCCTGTGGACCACGCTGGGACAATAGCCAGATTTTTTTGAATTGGTTGGAGGCCATTAGGCTCACGGACCAAGCTTAACGCTGCTTGACCCACCCCTTGTTCCTGCTATCCTTCATTTAAATCGAACCGCCGCCATTCAATCATAAGAAGTTCTTTCCATGCGCTCCTCTCCTCGGCTTACCCAAAGTCTCCTAAGCTGCCTCAGCCTCATGGCGCTCCCAGTTGCCGCGTGGGCCGCAACCGCTACGGCTTTGTGTTTGTAGACGAGAAAGGCTTCGATGACCTAAAGCCTGAGAGCTTT
>JADCGN010000103.1 GCA_020249005.1 Alphaproteobacteria bacterium | reverse complement strand
GGATTGGGGATAAGTCAAGCGCTTGGCCAAGTCTGCGGTTACGGACATACAAAAAACGCCCCGTGAAGGGGCGTTTGGCTCAACTACTACCTAGTGGGCGTGCTTTTCCTTCTTCAGGTCGTGCTTTTTGGTTTCGCCGGCGGGCTTCTTCATCGCGTCGTGGGCTTCGGCCTTAATTTCGGTGCCGGACACTTCGGCTTCGGCGGCCACGGCGGCTGCAGGCTGGGCCGGCGCGGCGTGGTCGGCATGGTCTTCGGCGAAGGCGGCGAACGGGGCCAGCAGCAGGCCGGCGGCCAGGAGGGTGTGCTTCATGGAATTGATTCCTTTTTAGTTTTCGCATGTATCGGTACGCACCGTACGGACGGTACTCTGCAAACAAACCACCGGGCTGGCCAGTCTGGACGCGACAGCGGTAAGCTTAAGGTTAGCCGCTGCCTAACCCTGTGTCATGAAGCGGAAGAACTCGGCGTTGGTCTTGGTTTTCCGCAGCTTGTCGAGCAGGAATTCCATCGCCTCGGTCACGCCCATGGGTTGGAGGATGCGGCGCAGGATCCAGATTTTCTGCAGCGTTTCCTCGCCGTAAAGAATTTCCTCGTGGCGGGTGCCAGATTTGGCGATGTCGATCGCCGGGTAGGTGCGTTTCTCCACCAGCTTGCGGTCGAGCCAGATTTCGCTGTTGCCGGTGCCTTTGAACTCTTCAAAAATCACTTCGTCCATGCGGCTGCCGGTGTCGATCAGCGCGGTGGCGATGATGGTGAGGCTGCCGCCTTCCTCAATTTTCCGGGCGGCGCCGAAGAAGCGCTTGGGCTTTTGCAGCGCGTTAGCATCCACCCCGCCGGTCAGCACCTTGCCGGAGCTGGGCACCACGGTGTTGTAGGCGCGGGCGAGACGGGTGAGGCTATCCAGCAAGATCACCACGTCTTGGCCCATTTCCACCAAGCGTTTGGCCTTTTCAATCACCATTTCGCTGACCTGCACGTGGCGGCTGGCAGGCTCATCAAATGTGGAAGAAATTACTTCTCCACGCACCGAACGTTCCATATCGGTAACTTCTTCAGGGCGTTCATCGACTAAAAGCACCATAAGTGTAACGTCGGGGTGTTTATCCTCGATGGCGTGCGCAATGGCCTTCATCATCATGGTTTTGCCGGCCTTGGGCGGGGCGACCAGCATGCAGCGCTGGCCTTTGCCGATGGGGGCGACGAGATCAATCACCTGCCCGGTGCGGTCTTTGCCGTTGGGGTCGACGCTTTCCAGTTGGAATTTTTCGGTGGGGTAGAGCGGGGTAAGCTTGTCGAAGTTGGGTCGGTGGCGCAGCTGTTCGGGCTTGAGGCCGTTCAATACCTCGACGGCCACCAGCGCAAAGTAGCGCTCACCCGGATTGGGGTAGCGCACCGTACCGCTGATGGTGTCGCCATTGCGCAGGCCCAGGCGGCGAATCAGGCTGGGCGAGACGTACACGTCTTCGGGGGTGCCGGTGTAGCTGTTTTCCTTGGCGCGCAGGAAGCCGAAGCCGTCCGGCACGATATCGAGGACGCCTTCGCCGCGGATTTCCACCTTTTGGGTATTCTGCGGGCCGCCTTCCACCTTTTGCACCTTTTCGGCAATGCGGAACATCAGCTCGAAGCGGCGCAGGTTGGTGGGGTCTTTCACGCCTAAGTCTTCGGCGAGGGCAAACAGGTCCTCATTCGAAAGATCGCGCAGTTGCTGCAGGTGACGCAGATTTTCTGCCGTCACGGCTTCGGCCGGGCCCTTGGGCAGCTTGTTGGCGGGCATGGGGCGAGCGACCGGGCGCTCATAGGCCGGTGCCGGGCTGGCAGCGGGCGCAGCTTCCACGCTGAGGCGGGTGGGGCGGCCGACGCCATCACCCATGGGGGTGACGCTGACTTTTTTGCCTTCGCCGACGGGGCGGAACACTTGGCGTCGTTTGGGTGAGTTGGGGGGGCCAGGGGGAGTAAAATCATCCATGGGAAAGGGAGCTTTTGCTTGCGGATCTGCGGGTGGGAGAGGTGTTCAGGCAGCCCCGAACGCTTTCTTCTTACGGGGAGTGGTGGGGGGTGTCAAGCGGGGTTTTTGTCTCTTCTATAAAGAGAGGTACTGAGACGAGACACCTGAAGCCCAGCCTGTTGCTGTGGTGGTGCCGTTTGCAGCGGAGAAAATGTCATGCGTACTCCGATCATTGAGACCGAAGAGAAAGTTTACATTGTGGGTGGCCTCGTGTTGGCTGTCCTCGGTGTCTTCTTGCTCGAGGGGAATGACTTGGCCTTCCGTCAGGGCGTGTCGCTGTCTGCGTTCAAAGAAGCCCTGGGTTATACCATGGCAGGTCTTGGAACGCTCATTGCCACTTGGACTGGCTGGGGGGTCATCAATCGCCCCTATTGATCTCGACTGGCGCCGGTAACCCCGGCGCCCCCTTGCTTTTAAGAAAGAGAACGGATAAAAAACTGTTTCAATAAACTTACGCGTTTGTACGTTCTGGGGAGGGAACGATGACGTGGCAGCCTGAGCGCGAGCAGGAGCGGCAACGGTTGGTGCAAGAGTGGCGGCAAGATGCGCGGATTACCGTGTACTTGGCGGTCGCCACGCTGTTGAGCCCGGCCGTTGGGATGTTGGTTTGGTTTTGCGTGAAATGGCTTACCCGCTAGGGTGAGCCTATTTTTGTTTGAGCAGCACATAGGTGGCGCCCATGCCGCCATCGTGGGGTTGGGCGGTGTGGAAGGCCAACACGTGCGGGCTTTGCGCCAGTTGGGCGGCGAGTTGGGATTTGATCACGCCCATATCCTTCGCCGCGCCGTGGCCGTGGCCCTTGCCGTGAATCACCAGCACCACCCGGATGGGGGTATTGCCCGCTTCCGCCCCGTGCATGGCGGCCAGGAAGGCGTGCAGTTCCAGCCAGGCTTGGGCTTCGCGCAGGCCGTGGAGGTCGATCACCGCCTGCGGGGAGAGTTGGCCTAAACCCAACTGCTTAAAGGTTTTGCTGGGCACCGAGGGGTGGCAGCCCGCCAGACGCTGGGGGGTGTTGCTGATGACAGGGAAAATGGAGGAAGGAGAATGGAAAATGGAGGAGGCTTTGCGCGCCAGCGTTGGGGTACCGGTGGCAGGCGGCAGTTTGGGGGTTTTCGGTTGCTTGGGGGCGGGGTCGCCCAGCTTGCGCACGGTGCGGCGGAAGGCGTCCCAGGCGTCGGTCATGGCAGCAGCCTAGCGTAGAATGACAAAATCCGCCATAAGAAGGCATGACGGTGGAAACCATTGCAGCGTTGGCCACCCCCCCTGGGGTGGGGGGTGTGGCGGTGATTCGCCTTTCTGGCCCCAATGCGCGGCTGGCCGGGGTGGCGTTGTGCCCCAAGCTGTTGAACGCCCCGCCCCGGCGGCTGGTGTGGGATGAACTGCGCGACGGTGAGGAGGTGCTGGACGATGCCTTGGCGGTATGGTTCCAGGCGCCGCACAGCTTTACCGGCGAGGATGTGGTGGAATTGCATTGCCACGGCGGCCGGGCGGTGGTGGCCGCGGTGCTGCAGGCGGTGTTAGCGCAGCCCCAGGTGCGGTTGGCGGGCCCCGGAGAATTTACCCGCCGGGCGGTGGAGCACGGCAAACTGGACCTCACCGCCGCCGAAGGGCTGGCTGACTTGATCGACGCCGAAACCGAGGCCCAGCGGCGCCAAGCCCTGCGGCAACTGGGCGGCGCCTTGGGCGAGCGCTTTGAAAGCTGGCGCCACCGCATTCTGGCGTTGTTGGCACAGGTGGAGGCGGGGCTGGACTTCCCCGACGAAGAGCTGGAGATTTTAAGCGACGCCAAGCTAGCCGAAGGGATGCGCGGGTTGCTGAGCGACTGGGACAGTGCCTTGCAGGAAGAAGCCGGGCGGAAAGTGCGCGAGGGCCTGAGCCTGGCCATCTTGGGGGCGCCGAATGCCGGAAAAAGCACGCTGTTGAATGCTTTGGCCGGGCAGGCGGTGGCGATTGTCTCGGCGCAGGCCGGGACCACGCGCGATGTGGTGCGCCAGGTGCTGGAGCTGGGGGGTTGCCGCGTGGAGGTGGCCGACACGGCGGGCCTGCGCGACGAAACCAGCGATGTGATTGAACGGGAAGGGATTCAACGCGCCAAGCTGGCGGGCAAGCGGGCCGATGTGGTGCTGTGGGTGGCCGATGCGCGGACACTGGTGCTGAAGGGTGGGCTGTTCAGCAAGGCGGTACCGCCCACGCTGCAGGAGCCGCCGCCGCTCGGTCTGTTGGCCGAATGCCGGGCGTTGGTGGTGCTTTCGCATGCCGACTTGGTGAGCCATGATTTGCCAAAAAACATTATCTTTGAAGAGATTGAATACCCGGTGTTGGCGCTGAACCTGCAAGAGGCGGGGGCGGCACGGCGGCTGCAAACCGCCCTCACCCCGCTGGTGCAGGCACAGGCCGGGTTGGCCGAAGGGGCGGCCTGGCTGACGCGCGAACGTCACCAACAGGCGGTGCGCGGCGCCAGCGCCAAGGTGGCGGAAGCGCTGCGGCTGTGTTTGCGCGGGGTGGGGAACGGGGGGGAGTCACTCGCCGAGCTGGTGGCGCAGGAGCTACGCGAAGCGGCGGCGGCGATCGGCAGTGTGACCGGCCGTACCACCAGTGAGGATGTGCTGGACGTGGTGTTTTCGACGTTTTGTATTGGCAAATAGAGGCGCGCCGGGGGTTGAACCCCGGCGCAAGTCATTATCGTGTTCTGGAGCGGGTCATGCTGACCTGGTCCGCCTTGGGTTCGCCCAAGGCATAATAGGAGTTGAGGGTCTCGGCGAGGCCCGGGAGTCCATCCTTGGGGGGCGTAAGCGCCACCACCTTGGATGTTTCGATCACCGTGCCATCGGCAGCGATGCCTTTCAAGAAAAACAGATCCCAACCAATCCGAACGATTTCGTACTGGTTAATAATGTTCTTCAGGGGCTTCTTCAGGGGAGCCGACATGATATTGACCTTTTGGGTAAGGCTCCGCGTATCGGGGACAATCCCGAATAAACGACACGGTGAGCCGAAGTATGCTTAGGCCCTTATGGGGGTGGGGACGGATTGCTTCCTGACAGGGGGGTGAAACTGGGGTAGCATGCGGCCATGCATTTGGTGTTGATTGACGCGATGAGCCTGCTGTTCCGGGCCTACCATGCGGTACGGCCCCTCAACCGGGCGCGGGATGGGTTGCCCACCAACGCGTTGTACGGCTTCAGCCAGATGCTGATTAAGGTGGTGAAGGACCTTAACCCCGACCGCTGTGTGGTGGTGAGTGACAGCCCCCCGCCCAACTGGCGCCATGGGCTGTACGACCGTTACAAGGCCAACCGTCCGCCACCCGATGAGGAGTTGAAGGCCCAGCTGCCGTATCTGGAACCGTTGGTGGCGGCATTTGGCCTGCCGTTGGTGCGGCAGGCCGGGTTGGAAGCCGATGACCTGATTGCCAGCGCGGTGGCGCAAGCGCTGGAACAGGGAACAGGGAAAGAGGAAAAAGGAGAGGCAGGGAGCCGTATCACGATTGTGACCAGCGATAAGGACCTGTTGCAGCTGGTGCGAGATGGCGCGGTGGAAGTGCGGCTGTTCGATAGCCTGAAAGATAAGTTCCTGGGCCCGGCCGCGGCAGTGGAGAAGTTTGGGGTGCCGCCCCCGCGCGTGCTGCAGGTGCAGGCCTTGATGGGCGACAGCAGTGACAACATCCCCGGGATTGCCGGCGTGGGGCCGAAAACGGCGGCGGACCTGATTCAGCAGTTCGGCGATTTGGAAACGCTGTACACCCGGTTGAATGAGGTGACGCGCGACACGCTGCGCGAGAAGCTGGCGGCGGGGAAGGAGGCGGCGTTTCTCTCCCGCCAATTGGCCAGCCTGAAGGCCGATGTGCCGTTGGACTTGGCGGCCTGGGAGGTGCATGTGCATCTGCCGCAGGCGGCGGCCTATTTGCGGGATGAACTGGAATTTGCCTCGCTGGCCAAGCGGCTGGAACAAGGGAAAGAGGAACAAGGAACAGGGAAAAAGGAACAGCTCGCTGGAGCTGTGGTACCCGTGGTGGCCGGTGGGCAAGCGGGGTGGGGGCCGTATCGGGCGATTTTGACGACGGCGGATTGGCAGCAGGTGCTGCAACAGATTCGGGCGGCGGGCCTGGTGGCGCTGGATACCGAAACCACCAGCCTGAACCCGCGGCAGGCGCGGGTGGTGGGGTTGTGCTTGGCGTGGGGCGAAAACCAAGCGGTGTATGTGCCGGTGAAGGGGGGCGAGGGACGGAATGCTGAGGCCACCGCAGACTTGTTTGCGGCCAAGCCCGTTGGCCCGCATGGCGTGGAGGGTTTGGACGTACGGGATGACCTACGGGCGGTTTTGGCGGATGGAGCCATTCAGAAAGTGGGGCACAACCTGAAGTACGATTGGGAAGTGCTGGAGGGTTACTTGGGCGCTGGCTTCGCGTTGAACAATTACGACGATACTTTGCTGCTGGCGCAGACCACGCTGCCCAGCACCGTCACCCAAGGGGGCGGCTATGGCCTCGATAATTTGGCCAGGCAGCTGCTGGGGCACGGCATGATCCCTTACGACCAAGTGGCCGGGAAGGGCAAAACCCAGGTGACATTCGACCACGTGCCGCTGGAGGCCGCCACCGCCTACGCGGCTGAAGATGCCGATGCCACCTGGCGGCTGTGGCAGGCGTTGCGGCCCACTGAACCCAACCGGGTGTACGCAACGATCGAGCGGCCGCTGCTGCCGGTGCTGGTGCGGATGGAACAGCGCGGGGTGTGTGTCGATGCCCCGTACTTGCGGCAGCTTTCGGCCACCATGGGGCAAGAACTGGCGGCGTTGGAAGGTGAAATTCAGGCGCTGGCGGGCAAGCCCTTCAATGTGCAGAGCACCCAACAGCTGGCGGTGGTGCTGTTCGATGAACTGGGTGCGGGGAGCGACAAGCAACGCAAGAGCCGCAGCACGGCGGTGGAGGTGCTGGAGGATTTGGCCGCCGGCGCTGGCCCGGCAGCCGAGATCACCAAGCGCATGCTGCAGTATCGCCAAAGCCAAAAGCTGCGCAGCACCTACACCGAAGCCTTGCTGAACCAAATCGAGCCGCGCACCGGGCGGGTGCATACGCACTACATGCAAATGGGGGCGGCGACGGGGCGGTTCAGCAGTTCCGAACCGAATCTGCAGAATATTCCGATCCGCACGGCGGCGGGGCGGCAGGTGCGGCAGGCTTTCATTCCGCAGCCGGGCTGGCAGATGGTGAGCGCGGACTATTCCCAGATCGAACTGCGTCTGCTCGCGCACTTAAGCGGCAGTGTGGCGTTGAAGAAGGCCTTTACCGAGGGCCTCGACATTCACGCCTACACGGCCAGCCTGGTGGCCGGCGTGCCGTTGGAATCCGTGACGAAAGAACAGCGGCGCGCGGCCAAGTTCATTAACTTTGGCTTGGTGTATGGCATGGGGGCGCGCAGCCTGGCGGGGCAGATCGGCTGCAGCGTGGCCGACGCGCAGGGGTGGATTGACGCCTACTTTGCCCGCTACGATGGCGTGCGCGATTATATGGAGTTCAACAAGCGCCAGGTGCGTGAGCGCGGCTATGTGGAAACCCTGTTTGGGCGCAAGGTCTGGCTGCCCGAGATCCATTCCGCCAATGCCGGGTTGCGGGCCGGGGCGGAACGTGCGGCGATCAATGCGCCGCTGCAGGGGAGCAATGCCGACATCATTAAGCTGGCGATGCCCAAAGTGGCGGCGGCGTTGGCCGCGCAGTGGCCCAACCAGGCGGCGTTATTGCTGCAAGTGCACGACGAACTGGTGCTGGAAGCCGCGCCCGAGGCGGTGGCCTGGTTGCAAGCGGAGCTGCCGCAGTTGATGGGCGGCGTGGTGAGCTTAAGCGTGCCGTTGGCGGTGGAGGTGGGCGTGGGCCCTAACTGGGATGCGGCGCACTAAGAAGCCCCAGCCGAAACTTCTTCCCCAAGGGGAACGTGGTTATTTTAATGTTTCTAAGTAACTCAACAAATCGGGGAAGTGGTGATCGGCTTGGGCCAGCGCTTCTTCAGCGGGGGCGGGATGAATCAGCACGGTGGTGAAGCCTTCAGCTTTGGCGTGCGGAAAGTTGGGGGCACTATCATCGCACATGATAAACTGCTGCAGGTTCAGGTGCATAGTGAGCGCTTTGGCGACTTGGTAGCCCAGCGGTTCCAGCCGCTTGTGGGCACGGTCGACCACTTGGGTGGGATTGAACAGATCCGCCAATTGCAGATGCTTGAGGATGGGCAGGATGAAATCGCGGTGGCCTTGGCTGATGATGATGGGGTAGTAGCCCGCCGCTTGCAGCCGTTGTAGTTGGGGCTTGAGCTGCGGGTGTACCTGCAGGTTGCCTACCAGGTTGGCCTGGAGAATCAGCGGGCTGACGGCTTGATAAAAGGCTTCGATGAACGCTTTGTTTTTCCCAAACTGGCGCGCCATGAAGGTGGGGCCACAGCCGTAAGGGTTATCCAGGCTGTGCATGTGTTGGCGCGCTTCGGCGGCGGTGGCGAACAGGCCATGGGTGATTAGCCACTCAGCCATGAAGTTTTCCCAGGCCGGAATGGAAAATTGGTAGGTCGGGGCCAGGGTCTCGTCGAAATCTAGCGCCAGCAGAGTGTGATAGCCGGTCATCGGTTAAGCCACCTTCAGCAGCGGGTTGAAGCTATTGGCCGCCGCGCTTTCGCCCGCCAAGAGGTTCAGGATGCGCGTGGCCGCATGGCCATCGCCATAGGGGTTGATCGCCTGGGCCATCGCCTGGTAGGCGGCGGGGTTGGTCAGCAGCTCGGTGACCCCGTGGACGATATTTTCCGCCACGGTGCCCACCAGCTTGGCGGTGCCGGCCTCAATGCCTTCGGGGCGCTCGGTGGTGTCGCGCATCACCAACACGGGCTTGCCCAACGAGGGGCCTTCCTCTTGCAGGCCGCCGCTGTCGGTTAAGAGCAGTTGGCAGTGCTGCATCAGGTACACAAAGGCGGGGTAGTCTTGTGGGGGCGTGAGGAACACGTTGGGGATGTTGCCCAACAGTTCGTTCACTGGGCCTTGCACGTGGCGGTTGAGGTGGACCGGATAGATAAAATGATGGCTGGGGAAGCGTGCCGCCAGCGTGGCGATCGCTTGACAGATATGCTGGAAGCCTTCGCCATAGTTTTCCCGGCGGTGGCCGGTGATGAGCACATACGGTTTGGCCAATGCCGCCGCAGAAAGCCCGACAAGTGAAGGGGGTGTTTGCTTCACCAAGTTTGCGGTGTAAAGCAGGGCGTCATTCACTGGGTTACCCGTAACGTAGACGTTGCCGGTGTGGCCTTCGCCAAGCAGTCGGTCGGCGGCAGTCTGGGTCGGGGCGAAGTGCCAGTGGGCGAGCGTGCCGATCAGGCGGCGGTTGGCTTCTTCAGGGAAGGGGGCGTAGAGGTTGTCGGTGCGCAGCCCCGCTTCCACGTGGGCAATTTGAATGAAATGGCGGCGGCCTTCGCCGGCCTCTTGCCGCACATAATAATCGTACCCGTAGTAGGCGGCGAGCGCGCCAATCAGAGCCGTGGTGGTATCGCCCTGCACCATCACGATATCGGGGCGTTCTTGCTCCATGATGGCGTGCAGGCCATTGAGCAGCTTGCCCGAAAGTGCCGCCAACGGCTGGCCAGGTTCCATGACACTGAGGGTGTGGTGCGGCTTAAGCTGAAACCATTCCAGGAACGGTTGGAGCATTTCCTTATGTTGACCGGTATTCACCAAAATGAGTTGGAAACGTGGATCGTGTTGTGCGGCTTGGAGAATCGGCGCGAGCTTGACTGCTTCGGGGCGGGTCCCCAGCACGACCATCAGGCGTTGCGGGTGACGCAAGGGGGTGGTGGACGTCATGACTCTTGCTCTAGGCGGTTCAGCTCAAAAAGGCAAGCGAGTGGAAGGGGTGTGGCACAAAGAACCCGGATTTTTAAGGGAAAAATTTTGCCCAACGGAGTTTTTATGTTTGTATACTATGTATTTGGGCATACATTTTTGTGGGTGACAGGACAGTTAAAGGATAACCCTATAATTTTCCAGGGAGGAAATCTGTATATCCTTTATGGTTTGTTGTTGTTGCAGGGTTGCCATGCCGGGCAAAAGTGGCCCTGGCCGGGCCCTTGCAAGTCTTTGGAGGCTAAGGTCAGGCTAGTGTCATGAAGGTTGCGTTGCCGCGCCATACGCGAGGGACTTGGATGGCCCTGCTGGTGGCGTGTGCCGCGAGTTTGAGCGTGGCGCCCCCCCTTACCGCGCAAGAGCAGTTCTTTACTCAAAGCGGTGGCCGGGGCTTGCAAAATGCCAAGACCAATGCCCGCCTGAGCAAGGCAGAAACCGAGATTGGGGTGATTCAGGAGGACCTGAAAACCATCAAGCCGCATGCCCGGGCCGAGCTGGGGAACTGCTCGGCGGATGGCGAAAAGCTGCGGTTTGATGGCACCAATTGGGTCTGTGACCAGGAAACCGACCCCACGGTTCAGGTCTTTGCCAAGAAGGCGCTGCCGACCTGTACGGCTGGGACCATGCTGGGGGTGGTGGGTGGTGAACTGGGCTGTTCGCAAGTGGGGTTTGTGACCACGGAAGCGGATCCGACGGTGCAAGAGTTTGCCAAAACCCCCTTGCCGACCTGTTCGTCGGAGCAATTCCTTACGGTGACGGGCGGCGGGACCCTGACCTGTACCACCGACCAGCAGGGGATTACCCAGGAAGCGGATCCGCGGGTTTACGATTTTGCACGGCGTGACGCGGTGAGTGTGCTGCCGAACTGCCCGACCGGTGAGTTGCTGACGATGGTGAATGGCCGCTTGGCCTGCCGGATTGACCAGGTGGGGATTACGGTGGAAGTTGACCCACAAGTTCAGGACTTTGCCAGGAAAGATAATGGCCAGCCAGCATTAGCCGCCTGTGCCACGGGTGAAGTGCTGCGGGCCACCACCCAAGGGGGTAAAGTGGTGTTGACGTGTGAAAATACCACGGGTGGTGCGCTGCCCGAGACGTTGTCGTTGAACGATTTGAGTGACGTCAATACCGCCGGGCAGACGAGTGACTCAACCCTGATTTACAGCAATGGCCAATGGCGCGCGATCGCGGCGCTCGGTTCACCCGATAACCCTTTGTACCTCAGTCAGTTGAGCGATGTTCAGATTACGAGCGCGCAAAGTGATGAGGTGCTCCGCTGGGATGGCACCCGGTGGGTGAACAGCGACGATAAGGTGGGTACCCTGACCGACACCAACTGGTGCCGCACGGTCGGCACCGAGATTGTCTGTGACCGGCCGCCGCCGTTAACCTGCAACAGCGGTGAGCTGCTGAGCTGGGACGGCACCAATAACACCTGGATTTGTACCGATGCGGCGACCGTGATTGGCAACGCGTTGACGCTGGATGATTTGGACGACGTGAGCATCACCAATGTGGTGACTGGCCAGGCCGTACGGTGGGATGGCACGGGCTGGGTGAACAGCACGATTGAGCGTATTTTGGCCGGTGACACCCAAATTATTGCCACCGATACCGGCACCGACGGCCTGCTGAGCTTCGCCACCGACGGTGTGACCCGGATGGCGGTGACCAACGAAGGCCGCGTGGGGATTGGGGTGATGCCGGCCAGCCCGTACATGCTGGATGTGTCGGGGAGTATCCGCGCGAGCGGCAACTTGCTGGTGATGGGGAACTTAAACATTAGTGGCAGCCAAACGATTGACGGCGTGATCTTCGCCAACGGCGGGATTACCCTTTCCGGCACGGTGACCAGTGGGAATATTTCGGCCACCAACCTGAGTGCCACGGTGGCCGACATCCGCACGCTGCGTGGCAGCACCCTCACCTACGTCAGTGCCACCTTGACCAATGCGATCGTCGCGCAGGCCACCCTCACCAATGTTTCGGCGACGGTGGCGGATATCAATACCTTGCGGGCCACGGCCGCGACGCTGACCACGGCCGCCATTGCCCAAGCCAACGTTGCTAACATCTCCGGCACCCGCGCCGACTTCACCAACAACGTGCGGATTAGCGGCACCACTTTTGTGCAGGACTTGGTGGTGCGTGGCAACCTGAACGTGAGCGGTAGCCAAACGATTGACGGCGTGATCTTTGCTAACGGCGGGATCGCCCTTTCCGGCACCGTGGCCAGCGGCAATATTTCGGCCACCAACCTGAGTGCCACGGTGGCGGATATTCGGACGTTGCGGGTGACCAACAACCAAACCGTGGGCGGCGACGTGAGCGTGACGGGCAACGTGCAAGCCAATACGTTTATTGGCAGCGGCGCCAGCCTGACGAATATTCCGGTCAGTGCCGTGGTGGGGTTGAACCTGGACCGCATTTCCACCAGCGGTGTAGCCAGCGGCGCCAATCTGGCGATGGTGGTGGCTGACCAAGGCACGGTAAGCTTTACCCTGGCGGGGAACCCTGGCCGGGCGTATTTGGACAGCACCTTGGGCTTGGTGGCGCCCGGGGTGAGCACTACGGGTACGGTGAGCGCAACACGGCTCTATGTAACAGGTGCAGTGACTGCAACATCGACGGGTTATTTTGGTGGAAATGTGGGAATTGGTTATGCTTCTACCAGCGCCACTGTGCATATTTCTAACAGTGGTACCGTGACTGGTTCAAGCGGTGGTGGTTTGGTGATTGGACCAATCAATGCAGCAAACTTGGTCCTCGACACTGGTGGCGTCACGGCCCGTACGAACGGGGCATACAGCAACCTTGGACTAAACCAATACTCAACTGGGCGGGTTAATATTGGGTCTTTTGGCGCTACCGTTGGGGTTGCGATGCAGGCCATTGTACCCAGCGCCACCTTACACGTAAGCGGGACAATCCGGATTGCCAATTCTGGCGAAGCCTGTGACGCCAACCGCACCGGCGCCATCCGCTACACGGGCGGTGAGTTCAGCTTCTGCCGCAACGGCACGGCGTGGGAAACACTGACCAGTATTGCCCAGGGTGCGGCTGGTTTGGCCGACCGCATCACCAGCGGCACTACCCAAATGGTGGTGGTGAGCAGCACCGGCTTTGTGAGCCTGACGCAGGCGGGCACCAACACGGGCTGGTTTGACCCGACCCGTGGGTTGGTGACGTTGGGGGTGAGTGCGACCGGTGGCATTAGCGGGACGACCGGGTATTTTGCTGGGCGGGTTGGTGTTGGGATGAACGCGGCTGCAGCCCTTGATGTCAGTGGGTCAGCCAGAGTTACAGGCGACAATGGCTCGCTCATCCTAAATCCATTGAATAACATTGAAGGGGCGCAGATTATTTTAGGCTATACCACGAACACGACCATCGGTGGACAGGCCAATGGTACCTGGAACGTTGATGTTACGGGGGGTAATAACTTCCGTATCTTCCGCGTGGGGACCGATGGAGCGTTCCAGAACCCATTCTTTATTCAGGAAGCTACAAACAACCTTGGGATTGGTACCAATAGCCCTGCGATTAGCCTGACCGTGGTGGGTGAAGTACAGGTGGCGAACAGTGGCGTGACGTGTAACGGCACTACGGCGGGGGCGATTCGCTACAGTGGCGGCACCCTGAGCTACTGTAATGGTACTGCCTGGACGACGCTGGGCAGCGCCGGGGCGGCCGACTGGTACGGCCTGAGCAACATTCCCACCCGCATTCAGAACGTGAGCAACGGGACGGTGCTGAGCATGGCGGGTCTCAGCGGCACCAACGTGAGCGTGACCAACAACCTGACCGTGGGCGGCTTCACCCAGCTGGGCAACG
>JADCGN010000102.1 GCA_020249005.1 Alphaproteobacteria bacterium | reverse complement strand
TGCCTTGTCATCCCACGCAAGGCGGGCCGACCCCCTGTCCTTCTGAGCCCGTTGACGGCGCCGAAGCCGTTGCCGCCTTGCGCGAAGAATATAGTTTCGATGGGGAACGAAGGCGGCCCAGCGTTGGGAAGACCTGGATTCTTCGCAGAGTTTACCCCCGACCCCGATCGGGGGCTCTAAATGACAAGGAACGGGAACGCCATCCCCCACCGTCTTGCCTGCGGTAAAATTTTCTCGTATGGAAGAACGCAGAGCGGGATTAGTTCAATGGTAGAACGGAAGCTTCCCAAGCTTCAGGCACGGGTCCGATTCCCGTATCCCGCTCCATTGATTACTCTTCAATCACCCTGCTTGCGCAATAATCAAATTTCGTACTTAATTCAAATGCCCCAATAGGGGGGATCAGTAACAAAACGAAAGTTCGACCCATGGTCATGCTTTTGATAGAAAAACTGAGCCTCTATCCCGTGCCTAAGGTTGGTTACCGCTAGCACTATGCCAATGGGGGCGAGAAGCACTAACTAGGCCAAGTAAGCCAACTTGCAATCTGCAGAAATGTGGAAACCAAGAGCTTTGCGAAGGACTAACCATCCTAACGCCATAGGCCCACAAACAACTGTGGCAAGGTGACCTTGCTGTGGCGTAGTAGGAACCCTCTCACGAGGCCAAGCCGAAATGCTGGCGGGTGATATCACGGGCAGTTGGTTAGTGCGCTTTGTTCTTATCAAAAAAAGAGGCCCGCAGGCCTCTTCATTCCCAAAGCATTAACGCTTCTTAATCGGAATCACGTAGCTTTCCGGATATTCGCGGTGCTTGTCGGTGATGGCATCGGTGATGCCGAGATCCAGGAACACCGCGCTGGCCACGATCTTGGCGCCGATGCGGCTCTCGATCGAACACGTGGCGGTGCGGCCGTCGGGGGTGGTGCAGTCGTACTTCAAGGCGTCATCGGAACGGCGCACCGAGACGGTGTCGGGCAGCTGCACGTTCCAGCTGCCGCGCTTGTTGCTAAGCTTGCAGCTGCCCGAGGCGCCGTCGCTGAACGACATCGCGATCGGGGTCATGGCGTCATTGGTCAGGGTGGCACAGCCCGCGAGGGTCAGCGCCGCCAGCGTGAGGGGAAACAGCAGTTTTTGCATGGTGGGGACTTTCTTCGTTCGCCCTGTGTAAGGCTTTGCAATGCGGCTGTAAAGCGCTGATTAGGCGGCCGCGGCGTGCAGCTGCGTTTCCAACCAGCGGTTGGCATCGAGCGCGGCCATGCAGCCCATCCCGGCGGCGGTGACGGCTTGGCGGTAGAGCGGGTCGGCGACGTCGCCGGCGGCAAAGATGCCTGGCAGCGCCTGGCCACCCTGGGTGACCTGCACCGTGCCCTTGGGGCAGGTGATGTATCCGGTGGCGTCGGTATCAAGTTGGCCCTGGAAAATCCCCGTGTTCGGCTGGTGGCCGATGGCCACAAACAGGCCATGGGTGCTGAGGTCTTGGGTGCTGCCATCCACCGTGGATTGCAGCTTCAAGCCCGTGACGCCGCCGGTGATCGGGTTAGGGTCACCCAGGATCTCGGCCACCGTGTGGTTGTAGATGACCTTCACCTTGGGGTGGTTCAGCACGCGGGCTTGCAGCACCTTTTCGCCGCGGAAGGTGTCGCGGCGGTGAATCAGCGTGACCGATTTGGCGATGTTGGCCAGGTACAGCGTCTCTTCCAATGCCGTGTTGCCGCCGCCCACCACGGCGACATCGCGGTTGCGGTAGAAGGCGCCGTCGCAGGTGGCGCAGGCCGAAACGCCGCGGCCGTTGTAGGTTTTTTCGCCTTCCAGCCCCAGCCACTTGGCGCTGGCGCCGGTGGCGATGATGAGACTGGTGAACGGATAAACCTGCCCACCCATGCCGGTGAGCGTGCGGGCCTGCAAATCGGCGGCCACGATGTGGTCGGCAATGATCTCGGTGCCGCAATGCTTGGCTTGGGCCTCCATCTGCTCCATCAGCCAGGGGCCCTGAATGGTTTGGGCAAAGCCGGGGTAGTTTTCCACGTCGGTGGTGATGGTCAGCTGCCCGCCGGGCTGGTTGCCGCGGATCATCACCGGGTTTAGCCCCGCGCGCGCGGCGTAGATGGCAGCGGTGCAGCCGGCGGCGCCGGAACCGAGGATGATTAGGGTGTGTTTGGCGCCACTCATTTGCTTAACTCCTCTTTCAGAACGTCTAACATCTCTGGCCGATGGAATGGGAAGCCACCCAATTCCCCCGGTGCCACCCACACCGCGCGCTGGTGCTCGCCGCTGAGCTTCAGCTCTGGCTTGGTGCCCGGCACTTGGGTGCCGTAGAAAATCCCCAACTTCTTGCTGGCCCGCGTGGTCCACCGCGCGATGCCGCACAGTTTGGGCATGGTCGGGGTCAGGCCGGTTTCCTCGGCGATTTCACGCAGCAAGCCTTCGGCGGGGTTATCCGAGGGCTCCAGCTTGCCGCCCGGCAATGTCCAGGTGTTGGCGGCGGTTTCGTCGTACTCTTTGGGCAGCTGCAGTATCAGCACGTGGCCGCCACCATCGCGTAGGATGGCATACTGGCGGACATCGTAGAAGTGACGCGGGCGGGCGTTGGGGCTGGTGCTGCCTTTACGCGGAGCCTTGGCTGCCCCGCCCTTGGGGCGTGTGCCACGGCGGTGCCGGTGGGCTTTCTTGGGTTTGCTCACGAAGGAAGGTTCCTGTTGGTTTCATATGCCGGGTACTCTACAGGGACTTGACGTTATCCACAACCCGCGTGCAAAAGGGTGCACCACTCCCGACGTATGGGGCGCTCACCGGGTCAGGGCGGAAACGCAGCAGCTCAAGCGCTACCAGCGGGTGGGAGTGGCTTTTATGGTTGGGGGTTGATGGTTGGTGGTTGTAAGGGTTTTGGGCTTAGAAGCCCAATTCCAGCGCCTATGGTGTTTAAGATATGCTATAGTTGGCGGTTGGTGGTTGGTGGTTGTAAAGGTTTTGGGCTTGGAAGCCCAATTCCAGCGCCTTTGATGTTTAAGACAGAATTTTGTTTTGGGGGATGCTTACAACCACCAACGAACAACCATCAACAACCAAGCCCTTGCCAACCTACCCAAACAGCTTCCGCAACCGGCTGGCAAAGCCTTCTTGGGCCCGGCCGGGCTTGAGCGCGGCCTGCAGCGTGGCCAGCTGCTCTTTTTGCGCTTTGCTGAGGTTGGTGGGGATTTCTACCTGAATCTGCGCCACCAGGTCGCCGCAGTCGCGCGGGCGGCCCAGCGCCGGCAGCCCCAACCCATGCAGCCGGACGCGTTCGCCAGGCTGGGTGCCGGGGGGGATTTTAAGCGTGGTTTTGTCGCCATTCAGCAGCGGCAGTTCCACCTCGGTGCCCAAGGCGGCATCCAGCATGCCCACCGGCACCGTCAGTTCCAGGTTCAACCCATCGCGCTGAAAGAGCGGATGCTTGGCCACGCTGATGAACACGAACAGGTCGCCGCTCGGTGCGCCGCCGGTGCCAGCCTCACCTTCCCCCGCCAAACGCAGCCGGGTGCCTTCATCCACCCCTACCGGCACTGTCACCTCCAGGTGGCGGGTGGTGCGGGTGCGGCCGGCACCGTGGCAATCGGCGCATTTTTCCTTGATAATTTGCCCGGTGCCGCTGCAGTCGGGGCAGGTGCGGCTCATCTGGAAAAAGCCCTGGCGCATGAACACCGTCCCCTGCCCCTGGCAGGTGCCGCAGGTGGTGGGCTTGGTGCCCTTCTTGGCGCCGCTGCCATCACACGTGCGGCAGCTTTGGGTGGTGGGGTAGCTGATCTTGGCCTTGGTGCCGCTCACCACCTGGGCCAGCGTCACTTCCAGGTTGTAGCGCAGATCGGCCCCACGCGCGGCCCGGCTGCGTTTGGTTTGCGGGCCGCCGCCAAAGCCTTGGCCGAACAACCCACCCATCAGGTCTTCGAACAGATCGTCAAAGTTGCCTTCAAAGCCCCCTTGCTGGAAGCCTTCAAACGGGTTGCCACCAGCGGCGCCAAAGCCGCCGGGGCCGCGCCCGCCGCCTTGCTCGAACGCCGCGCTACCGAAACGGTCATACGCGGCGCGCTTTTGCGGGTCACGCAGCACGTCGTAGGCTTCGTTCACTTCCTTGAACTTGGCCTCGGCTTCCTGGTTGCCGGGGTTGCGGTCGGGGTGGAATTCCAGCGCCTTTTTGCGGTACGCCGCTTTCAACGCGGCCTCATCGGCCCCCTTGTCGACGCCCAAGATTTTGTAAAAATCCTTCGTCATCGGGGTTACCAGCCGCGTTGGCTGACGAAGGTGGGATCCCACGCCGTGGTGGTTTTCCGGCAGCGCACAGCCGCACGCTGGAAGTTGCCGCACGGTGGCGCCGGGTTGGCGTTGCCGCGCAGGGCATTGGCCCAACCCCATTGCCCGCCCAACGGGGCAAAACCACCGCGGCTGTGGGCATATGTGGCCGCATAGGCCCCACTGTAGCCGTTGCTGGTGCCAAACCCATACCCACCGCCGCCTTGGTAGGCGTTCAGGGCGCTGCGGTAGTCACCACTCCCGCCACCACCGCTGTAAGCGGAAAGATAATTGCTCCCGCTGCCGCCGCCATAGGCCGAAAGGTAATGACTCTGCGCCATGGCCTGGCCCGCCACCCAGGGGGTGGCGAGCAGCAGCAGGGGCAGTACACGGTGCATGGCGTGGCAATAGTCGGTTCCTGGTGGTTTTGCAAGCGCTTAGGCGGCTGGGTCCTTCTTTTCATAATCGGCATCCACGGTGCCGTCTTGGTGCGTCCCCGCGCCGCTTTCCTTGCCCTGTTCCGCCTGCATCTGGGCTTCGTACATGGCCTTGCCCAGTTCCATTGCCACATCGCCTAGTTTTTCGCTTTGGGCTTGCAGGTCGGCAGTCTTGGCATCCTTGTTGTTCAGCAGGTCTTGCAGGGCCTTCACTTCGGCTTCGATTTTTTCCTTCACCTCGGCACTCACCTTGTCGCCGTGCTCCTTCAGGCTCTTTTCGGTGCTGTGCACCAAGGCTTCGGCCTGGTTGCGCGCTTCCACGGCTTCCTTGCGCTCCTTGTCGGCGGCGGCGTTGGCTTCGGCATCCTTCACCATCTGCTGGATCTGTTCATCGCTGAGGCCACCATCGGATTTAATCACCACGTTGCTGGCCTTGCCGGTGCCCTTGTCCTTGGCGCTGACGTTCACGATGCCGTTGGCGTCGATGTCAAACGTCACCTCAATCTGCGGCACGCCGCGCGGCGCGGGAGGAATCCCTTCCAGGTTGAACTGCCCGAGCAGCTTGTTGTCGGCGGCCATCGGGCGCTCGCCTTGGAATACGCTAATCGTCACCGCCGGTTGGTTGTCGGCCGCGGTGCTAAACACCTGGCTCTTCTTGGTGGGAATCGTGGTGTTGCGGTCAATCAGCGCCGTGAACACGCCGCCCAGGGTTTCAATCCCAAGGCTCAGCGGCGTCACGTCCAGCAGCAGTACGTCCTTCACATCACCGCGCAGAATCCCGCCCTGAATCGCGGCGCCAATCGCCACCACTTCATCGGGGTTCACGCCCTTGTGCGGGTCCTTACCGAAGAACTGCTTCACCAGCTCCTGCACTTTGGGCATGCGGGTCATCCCGCCCACCAGCACCACCTCATCCACATCACTCGGCTTCACGCCGGCATCCTTCAAGGCCGCCTTGCAGGGTTCCAAAGTTTTCTGCACCAGGTCTTCCACCAGGCTTTCCAGCTTGGCGCGGGTCAGCGTCAGCTGCAGGTGCTTGGGCCCACTGGCATCGGCGGTGATGAAGGGCAGGTTGATATCAATCGTGGTGGCGCTGGAAAGTTCCTTCTTGGCCTTTTCCGCCTCGTCCTTCAAACGTTGCAGCGCCAACTTATCCTTGGTGAGGTCGATACCTTCCTGCTTCTTGAACTCATCGGCCAGCCATTGCAGCACACGGCTATCGAAGTCTTCGCCGCCTAAGAAGGTGTCGCCGTTGGTGGCCTTCACCTCCACCACGCCGTCACCAATTTCCAGGATGGACACCTCGAATGTGCCGCCTCCCATGTCGTACACCGCCACGGTTTTGTGGCC
>JADCGN010000101.1 GCA_020249005.1 Alphaproteobacteria bacterium | reverse complement strand
TCATGGTGTAAGTAATGTTGCTGGGGTTGAACAGCTCGTTGTCTTTCGGGAAGCCTTTGCGCTTACCCAGCATCAGACACGCCACCAACCCGGCCACCGCCGCGTTGATGTGCACCACGCTGCCGCCGGCGAAATCCAGCACGCCCCATTGGGCCAGCATCCCGCCGCCCCACACCATGTGGGCAATTGGGGCGTAGACCAACAGGCTCCAAAGCGCCATGAACACGATCATCCCGCTGAACTTCATGCGCTCGACAAAGCTGCCGATGATCAGCGCCGGGGTGATGATGGCGAAGGTCATTTGATACATGATGAACACGCTGGTGGGGATGGTACCGGTCACGTCGGCCGCACCCACACCGTTCAAGAAGGCTTTGGAAAGGTCGCCAAACCAGCCGTTGCCAGTGCCGGAGAAGGCAATCGAGTAGCCCGCGACCACCCACAACACTGCCACCAGGCAGCAAATGACAAAACACTGCATGAGGGTGGAAACAATATTCTTTTTCCGCACCAGGCCGCCGTAGAAGAGGGCGAGGCCGGGGATTGTCATGAACAACACCAAGGCCGAGGCGGTGAGCAGCCACGCGGTATCACCATTATTTACGGTTGCGGTTTGGGCAAAGGCTGCCGGTGAGAGGAGAGTCAGGGCCGCAGCCAACCACCGCCAGGCGGTGAAGGATTCGCTTGCGCCCCGAGCGATTGCACGACTCATGGGGGAGGCTTTCATCTAGGTTTGTTTGTTAGGCTTCCGGGTAGCACTACGGCATACCCAAAGCTTAAATTCAGTAAACCAGAGATGAGGGCGAGGTGACAAACAAATCTTACACACAAAGGTCAGACAAACGAGTTGGTGTTGATTTGGTGTCACAATGTCTTAGTTTTCGAGCCGGGCTTTCAAGGTCTCAGCCCAACTTTGTGCCTCAGGGTTGGGGGTTTGCTTAAGGTAAGTCTGCGCCAAAGCGAGGCTTTGCCGGGCGGCGGGGAGGTCACCATCGGCCAGTGCGGCTTCGGCAAAGGCCAAATGGCTGGCCGCCAGCTGCCCTTGCTGCCCCAAGGTGCGCCCCAACCCTTCCCACGGCTCGCTCCAAATCGGCCAGGCCTGGGTGATGGCCCGGTAATGCTTGCTGGCCAATATGGCTTGGCCTTGGGCGCGCAGGACTTCCGCCAGTTGATAGCGGATCAGGAGACCATTCGGCTGGGCTTGCAGTGCGGCTTGAAAGAGCTTGGCGGCCTCAGTTAAATTGCCTTGCATCGTGGCCAGTTGAGCGGCGGCTTCGGTATAGAAAGGGTCGGTGGGGTCGGCTTCCCGCAGTTGAGCCAGCAGGGGGGCAGCGTCGGCAAGTTTGCCTTGACGCATGAATGCCAGAGCGCGGGCGTACTTTGCCGGTAAGGCATGACCAGGATATTGCCGCAACACACTGGCAGGGGTTTGGGTGAGGGCCGCCACCTTGGCTTGCAGGCGGGCCCAATCGAGCTTGCTATCTTGAACTTGTAAAGCCTGGGCAAAGGTGGGCGGTTCGGCCTCCACCACCGCCATGAGGCGCGCCAGCCGTTCGGCGGGCAAGGGGTGGGTCACCAGCCATGGCGGTGGGCTATCGTAGGAAAGTTGGCTGTCGGTACGTAGGGTTTGGAAAAGCCCAGTCATGCCCGCAGCACTCAGCTCGGCCGCATGCAGCGCTTGCACGGCGCGTTGGTCGGCCTCGCTTTCTTGCAGGCGGGAAAAGCTCAGGGCATTTTGAATTCCTAAGGCTTGCCCTCCCAGCATCGCCGCCACCGCCGCTTGCGGGGCGCCGGCCACCGCCGCCCCAGCCCCCAACACGGCACCTGCCAGAGCGGGGAGCAGGGCTTGGCGTTCCATGAGGTCACGATTGTTGAGGTGTCCTGCCGCCAGGTGCCCCAGTTCGTGGGCAAGCACGCCTTGCAGCTCCCCCGCGTTCTTGGCTTGCAACACTAACCCGCTGTTAAGGTACACCAAGTTCTCGAGGGTTACGAAAGCGTTGATATCGGGGGCGTTCACCAACACAAAGTTAACCGTGAGGTTGGGCACCAACTGAGCGCGCAGCGGACGGGTCAGCGTGTGGGCGAACTGGTTGAATTCCTCATCCAACACCAACGGCTGTGCAGCTGCCGTCAAACACGGCAGGAGTGCGAACAACGCCCCCACGCCCAAGAAAATGGCCGCAGGCAAACGCGGGAAGCAACCCTTAGCGTGCCCGCGCAAGACCTGATTTCCGTTGCTGGCGGCGCGCTAACACGCTGCGGCGGGTGGCGGAAGCGGCGGCGATAGTCGCCCCATTGCCGCTGCGGACCACCGCGGCATCGCCGGTGCGGCTGACGGTTGGCAGCGGCAAGGCCACCGGTGTGGAGGCCACTTGCGGTACCAGGGGGGGGAGAGTGGGAAGCGCAGTGGGTGCCGGTGAGGTGACTGCCACCGGGGCCACGGCGGGCGTAACCGGTGCCGGCATGGAGCTGGTCATTGGTATTGCGGTGGTAGGCTGAGGTGCTGCGACCGAGCCGGATTGGCTGGATGTTGAAGCCGGAACGCTGGTTGAACGTACCGATTCACGCACCACGGGGGCAGCTGCAGGCGGTTGCGGGGCGGTCGACGCCACCAACGCCGGAGCTGTGGTTGAAAGAGCCGCGTTTGGAATGATCTTGAGCAAGGAGTTAGGCGTAGAGCTTAGCTGCCGTGCGAGCTGATGCTGCCAGCTTTGCCACAAAGTGGCACGGGCAAGCTGTGTGTTGATGGTCAGTTCGACGCACTCGGTGACACAACGCTCATACCATTGGCCCCATACGCCCAAAACGTCGGTGGGCATGCGGCATTGCAGCGTGGCTTGGCACGCCGCCTGGGTGGCCGCCAAGCAGGCATCGGCGGTTTGACCGCGTAAGTTCATGATGCTGGCAACAGTCTGCTGGGTTTCGGCAGAGGCCTGCCAAAGCGCGGCCAACTGCTGAAAAGGGCCAGGGGTGGGGTGGGGGTGCGACATCGGGCGATTCTTCTTGCTTTCCGTAAAGTATGGGGGCGGTTGTTGGTCAGCGTCAAGCGGAAGGGTCGGCTTCCTGAGACACATTTGCCGCAGGGGTTGCTGGTAAATGCCCGAGCGGGAGGCAGCAACAGTAGAGCCTGTGAAAACCCGCGTTATGATGGCGCCATGAAAACCTTATGGCTCGTGCTGGCGTTGTTAGGCTTAAACACCGTGGTGATCGCCCAAGAACGTTCTTCGGGGGCCCGCGAAAGTGTGGTGACCACGCAAACCGATACAGAGCTACGCAACGAGTTAGAGGCGCTGAAAGGGCAGTTGAAAGCCGTGCAGGATGAAACCAAGCGGCGAATGGCCTGCCAGCAAACCACCCGGGTGAGCACGGCCACCGGTTGCGTGGATATTCCGGGCCTGGAAGACAAGGTACGGGCGCGCAAAAATCCGTAAATTCATGGTTTAAAAAGATTTTTTGAAAAATCTTGCCATTGATTGGCCGTCATGCTAGAGCCAAGCCTATGAAAAAAGCCGTGAACGCCCGCCGCAGCGCCCCGCGTGGAGCTGCCAAAAGTGCTGCCAAGCCTAAAGATTCTTCCCCCAAACTGAGTGGCTTGCTCGAATTGCTCGACACCTTGGAAGGCTGGCTTGAGCGGACGGCTTTGGCGGAAGTGGAAGTGGATTACCAAGGGCAGCGGGTGCGCCTGCGTAAAGCCGGGAGCGATGGCACAATGATGGTTGCCGCGGCTGCACCTGCTGCAGCTCTGGCCAAGGCTGCTGCCCCGGCCACTGCGGCCGAAATGGGCGAGACCTTCAAGGCGCCGCTGGTCGGCACCTTCTATGCCGCCAGTAGCCCGGATGCCGCACCGTTCGTGCAGGTTGGCATGACTGTGAAAGAAGGCCAGGTGGTGGGGATAATTGAGGCGATGAAGACCATGAACCAGATGACCGCTGACCGTGCCGGCACGGTGACGCAGATTTTGGTGAAGAACGGTCAGGCGGTGGAATACGGCCAACCGTTGTTTGTGATTGCCTAAAACCGCACGGACGGGCTAGGCCGATGCAAAAAATTTTAATTGCCAACCGTGGGGAAATTGCGGTGCGCATCATTCGCGCCTGCCGCGAGCTGGGCTTAGCCACGGTGGCGGTGCATTCCACCGCCGATGACCATGCCATGCACGTCAAGTTGGCCGATGAGTCGGTCTGCATTGGGGGGCC
>JADCGN010000100.1 GCA_020249005.1 Alphaproteobacteria bacterium | reverse complement strand
TGCCATCTCGCCGGTACCGGTACAGGCCCAAGGCGTGAGCTTTAGCGCCTTGCTCGACCGGCACCAGCCGATCACACCAATTGGCTATACCGACTTTTGCCGGAACTATCCGCGCGAATGCCAGCTCAATCCCGCCGAACCGCTGGTGATTGAGTTGACACCGGCGCGGATGGCGACCCTCGAGCGTATCAACGCTGAGGTCAATGCCCAGATCCAATACACGACCGACCGTCAGCAATGGGGGGTGGAAGATCGTTGGACCTTGGGTGAGACCGGCAAAGGAGACTGCGAAGACTACGCGTTGCTGAAGCGTCAGCGGCTAGCTCAAGCGGGGTTTCCCCGCCGGGCGATGTTGCTGAGCATCGTGATGACCCGTGGTGGGACAGGTCATGCCGTTCTGATGGTACGGACCACCCAGGGTGATCTGATTCTGGATAATGGCCGTCGGCAAATCGTGCAGATGCATCAGACCCGCTACAGCTTTCTCTCGCACCAGAGCCAAATGGTCCGTGGTGCGTTTCAGAACTTCGACCCGGTGATGATGAGCTTTGCCCGTCAGCGCTGAATTTCGATAAAGGTACGCCCGGCAATTAGCCGGGCGTACTTTTTTATTGCTCGCTGGAAGAATTAGGCAATTTCCACCCAGTTCACCAACACCGCCGGGGTTTTGCCGCGTTCCACCTTAAAGGTGTGGCGCAGCGCCTTTTGGATGGCCTCGGCGGCCTGTTGGCGGTTATCAATGCGGCGGTCGGGGAACACCGTTTCGAGCGTCTGCATCGCGCGGTTGCGGGCCAGTTGCAGCAGCTTTTGCTGCTTCACCTCGTCAATCAGGCCGCGCGTGGTGAGGCTTAACGCCCCCGCAATTTGGCCATTCTTGCGAATCGGCAAAGCCGCCGCCACCAAGCCGCCCATGCCGATGGCCTTACGCTCGCGCAGGATCAGCGGATCGTGTTCCAGGATGTTCAGGCCATCGATATAGTTAAAGCCGTGCGGCAGCGTTTGCGTGGCGGTATGAGCGCTTTCCACCCCCTCGCCCGCCAACACCAATTTATGGCCGGGCTTCACGCGCAGCGGGGTGTAGCCTTGCGCCTTGGCAAAGGCCTCGTGGGCGCGCAAGTGCAAGGGTTCGCCGTGCACCGGCACCACGTAGCGGGGTTTCAGCAAGCCGTACATTTTCTCAATTTCCGGACGGCCGCCGTGCCCAGAGACGTGGATCTGGCGGTCGTTCAGCTCGGAAATCACCTGCACATCCAGCATGGCCAGGCCATTGATGACGTTCAGGATGCCGCGCTCGTTGCCGGGAATCATCCGGCTGCTCATGATCACGGTATCGCCGGCTTTCAGCTTAATGCCGCGCACGTCGGCGCCTTGGCTGAGGCGGGTGAGGCTGCTACCCCCTTCCCCTTGCGTGCCGCTGGCAAAGATGAACACTTTTTCCGGCGGCAGGCCGCTAATTTCCTCGGCATCCACCACCATGTTCTGTAGAGAAGCGGGCCAGTAGCCCAGCTGCTTGGCGTGGGTCATGAACTTGTTGATGGTGCGGCCCAGGAAGCAGACCTTGCGCCCTTGGCTGGCGGCATAGGCGGCCACCGCAAAGCTGCGGCCAAAGTGGCTGGCAAAGGCGGCAAACACGATGCGCCCTTTGGTTTCGTTGATCAGCTTTTGCAGATGCGCCAGCACCGGGCCTTCGCTGCCGCTGTCATCCAGCTTCAAGATGTTGGTGCTGTCGCCAAACACCGCCAGCACGCCTTCCTTGCCGATTTCGGCCAAGCGGGCCTCATCGGTCTTTTGGCCGAACGGCGCGGCGTCGTCGAACTTATAATCGCCCGTGTGCACCACCGTGCCGTGGGGGGTGCGGATGGCCAGCGCGAAGCTTTCCGGCACCGAGTGACTGACCGGCACGTATTCCACGCTGAAGCTGCCAACTTGGTACTGTTCCTTGGCCTGGGTCACGACAATTTGGCCTTGCGCAGGCTTGATGCCGAGTTCGGCCAATTTGCCTTGCACCACCATCGCCGCCAGCGGGCTGGCGTACACCGGGGCGCCGCCGAAATCATCCCAGCAATAACCGATTGCGCCAATGTGGTCTTCGTGGGCGTGGGTGATGAACACGGCCTTAATCTGCTTGGCGTGGTCGCGCAGGAAGCGCGTGTCGGGGATGATCACATCCACCCCGGGAGCGTGCTCGTCGGGGAAGCTGACGCCCGCATCAACCACGATGTATTCGCCATTGCACTCGTACACCATCATGTTGGTGCCGATGTGCCCCACCCCGCCCAAAGCCAGGGCGGCCAATTGCTTGGTTTTCGTCATGTTACGTTACTTCTCTTCGCCGCAGGCAACGGGCCCTTACTGCCCGTTCGGAAGCGGCAACCGCTTACGGTGCTGTTAGATTGCGGTGGGGCGGGATGGGGCGGCAGCCATGCTGCCTTGGGCCACAATCTCGCCGCTGGGAATGATGTGCACCGTGCCATCGTTCGCCACCAGTTCGAGGTGCCCCTGTTGGGTTAGGCCACGGGCGAGCCCAGTAAGTTCTTGGTTTCCTGCCCCGCCGCGCCAGGTAATTGGCTGGCCGAAGGTGCTGCAGGCGTGGGCGTAGTTATGATGGAACGCGGCCCAACCTTGGGTGCGGTATAGGGCCAAATCGGCAAAAAGGCAAGCACCAATTGTTTTAGCAAAGGTTTCATGGGTTTGCGTGGTCCCTAGAAAGGTACCAGGGAAGTCGGCGGGGACTTCCGGCGGGGCTTGCAGGTTGAGGCCGATACCCACCAGGAACAACGCGGGGTTGAGGCCTTCGCACAGGATTCCGGCGACTTTTCTACCATTGAGCAGCAGGTCATTCGGCCATTTGATGGTGAGCCCCGTGCCATGCCCCAGCTGCCGCGCGGCGTTTAACACCGCCAAGCTGGCCAACAACGGCAAATGCGCGCATTCCTGGCGCACAATGTAGGTGCAGGCCATGCTGGAGGGCGCCGGAAAGGTTTGCCACACCCGCCCCAGGCGGCCGCGGCCGCTGGTTTGGGCCTCGGCCAACACGGCCTGGGTAGAGGTATCCCCCGCCGCGAGCAGCGCCCGGGCTTCGGCCATAGTGCTGGGCGTGATGGCGAGGTGGCGGATGATCATGATGGAATAAGGATCAAGAAAAATGGAAAAAGGAAACCTATTCCGAGAATTCCCTAGTAAATCGCCGTACCGGCAGCGAGCAGTAGGGTTTGTAGCGGCGCGGGGAACAGGCCAAGCGCCAGCACCAGCAGGGCACACAGGCCAACCAGCCAGTTAAGCGGGGCAATTCCTTTTTCCTTATTCCCTATTCCTTTTTCCTCATTATCGAAGACCATCACCTTCACCAGCCACAGCGCGTAGGCGCTGGCCACCACGCTGAACACCACCCCGGCCAAGACCAACAGCCCCCAGCCGACTTGCACGGCGGGCAGGAAGGCCAAGAGTTTGCCCATAAAACCCGCCAGCGGGGGAATCCCCGCCAGGCTGAACAGCAAGGTGCCGATGGCGGTGGCGAACAAAGGCTGGCGTTTGGCGAGGCCTTTGAGGCTGGCCACCGTGGTGAAGTTTCCGGCCACCACTGCGGCGAACAACCCCACTGAGGTGACGCCGTACACCAACAGGTAGAACAGCGCGCCGCTGGCCGTGCTAGCGATCAGCGCCAGGTGGGTGGCATCGTAGGGCAGGCCCGCCAGTGCCACCACCGGCACCAGCGCAAAGCCCACGTTGGCGATGGTGGAAAAAGCCAACAAGCGTTTCAGGTTGCCTTGAATGATCGCCAAGGTGGCGCCCAGCACCATCGAGGCCACCGCCAATACCGCCAGCCCCTGCCCGAGCAGCAGCGCCGCCGGGCCATGGAACGGGCCCACCAACAGCCGCACCAGCAGCGCCGCCACCGCCAATTTGGGCAAGGCCGCCAGCAACGCCGTGACGGGCGTGGGGGCC
>JADCGN010000010.1 GCA_020249005.1 Alphaproteobacteria bacterium | reverse complement strand
GGTTGACCCCATCGACCAACCCATCCCCGTGCGCCCCACCTGCCACTACACCATGGGCGGCATCCGCACCGATAAAATGGGCCAGAGCATTGCCCTAAAAGGCCTGTTTGCCGCCGGGGAAGCCGCCTGCGTAAGCGTGCACGGCGCCAACCGCTTGGGCGCCAACAGCCTGCTGGAAACCATTGTGTTCGGTAAAATCACCGGCAAGGATATGGTGGATTTCGTGCAAAATCGCGAAGGCAAGGATGGCGTGGCGACCGACGGCACCCACGCGGTGGCGAAGGTTTCCGCCCGCATCGCCGCACTGAAAGGCCGCCCCAAGGAAGGGGGCGTGCGCCAGAGCAGCATCCGCGAAACCCTGATGAACGAGATGCAGGAAAATTGCAGCGTGTTCCGCGACGAAGAGCGCCTGAGCAAAGCCTGGGCCGCGGTGCAAACCGCCAAGGCAAACCTCAAGAAGGTTTACATTGACGACAAATCAGACGCCTTTAACACCGACCTCATCACCGCCATGGAACTGGAAAACCTGGTGCTGATGGCCGAGGCCACCGTGGCCACGGCGATCGAGCGCAAGGAAAGCCGCGGCGCCCACAGCCGCCTGGATTTCCCCACCCGCGACGATGAAAACTGGATGGTGCACATCACCGCCGG
The DNA here is from genome assembly GCA_020249005.1 of Alphaproteobacteria bacterium. Lineage (GTDB taxonomy): Bacteria > Pseudomonadota > Alphaproteobacteria > UBA2136 > UBA6156 > JADCGN01. The sequence goes on along the minus strand of JADCGN010000010.1, from coordinate 7,672 downwards.
CGTTGATCAGGCCACCGGCGGCGTCACGCTTGGCCGCGACGCCGTGCGCACCACCGGCAACCCGCAATACGCGCCGGCAGAACGGAAGTATTAGAGATGTTACAACAGGAAGCTTTAGAATACGCTCTTAAAGAATTTCGCCATTTACCTCTTGATAAACGAAATGAGCAAAACGCATGCTCTTTAGCGATGGAACTTTCGAAAAATCTTGATTTTAAATATTCAGGAGACAAGTATCAATTACTTGCCGGACATTTAAAAAAATTTATTGGCGATGATATTCTTTTAGTCAGAAAGTAAAAGTATGACAACCTTTGCTCAAACCACCACCCTGCGCATCCTGCGCGGCACCGTCACCAACGGCACGTTGGTGCAGAAAACCCAGGATTTCACCGTGCCCTACGATGCCACCACCACGGTGTTGCAGGCCCTGGAGTACGTCAAAGGCGAACTGGATGGCACCCTCACCTTCCGCCGCAGTTGCCGCGCCAGCATTTGCGGCAGCTGCGCCATGGTGGTGAACGGCCGCAGCCGCCTGGCCTGCAAAACCAAAATCACCGACTTGCTCGGCGGCAATGAGGCCAAGAACATCGCCAGCGCGGAAGCCGCAGTCGGCGAGCCGAACGTGATTGAGGTCGGCCCCCAGCGCAACCAGCCGGTGCTGAAGGATTTGGTTGTTGACATCGAACCCTTCTACCAAAAGGTGAAGAGCATTCTGCCCTACGTCCAGGAAGGCCCGGAAAAGGAAGAGCAGGTTACCAAAGACAGCTTTAGCCAGGTGAACATGGTGAGCAACTGCATCATGTGCGGCGCCTGTTATAGCGACTGCACCGCGATGGTGGAAAACCCCTCCTTCATCGGCCCAGCCGCGCTGGCTAAGGCTTACCGGTTCGTGAGCGACCCGCGCGAGGGCAACAAGACTGAACGCCTGCAGGAGCTGTCGGAAAAGAATGGCATCTGGGATTGCACCCGCTGCGGCATGTGCATCGATGCTTGCCCCAAAGGCGTGGCGCCGATGGAAGCGATCGTGAAGCTGCGCAGCTTGGCGATGGAAGCCGGAATCACCGACAACGACGGCGCCCGCCACGCGATGGTGTTTAAAGATGACATCGCCACTTGGGGCGTGCTGAATGAGCCGTTCATGCTGCTGAAAACCAAGGGTGTGTTGGGTTCCATTGCGCAAATCCCCAACGCGCTGAATCTGGCCAAGGTGGGCAAGATCCCCAATCTCTTCCCGTTCGACCACAAGACAGAAAAGCTGAATGAGGTGAAGGCGATCTACGCCGAGCTGAAGGCCAATCCGCTGGATGTAAAGACCAAAGCCGCTGATAGCGGCCCGGGCGCCGGTTAAGCCGCAAGGCTCCCCTGCCGCTGCCGCCATCCCGCGGCGCACGGTGGCGTTGAAGCTTTTTTAACTTCACCCCACCGCCAACCCTTGCTAGGCTGAAGGTATGAACTCCCGTACCCGCACCCTTGCTTGGCATCCCACGCACACCATCGGCCTGGCCTTGTTAGGCCTCATGGCCCTGCTGCTCGGCAGCCTCACCCCCACCGCCTACGGCTACGACCGCGAGGCCGAGTTGGCCGCAACCGTGCAGCGGGTGAAGGATCAAATTGCCGCCGCGTGGGTGATTCCGCCGATTGAAACCTGGCAAGGCAAAGCCAACCAATCGGTGCAGGTGCGGCTGGAGCTCAACGCCGACGGCACCGTGCGCCAAACCCGCATCACCCGCTCGTCGGGGGTTCCCGCCGTCGACAAGTCGGTCTTAAAAGCCGTGCAAAAAATCCAACCGCTCAACCTCCCCGCCAACCTGGTGGGCGAGCTGGAGTTCATGGAGTTCATGTTCTCGCTCTACCGCGCCAAAGGGCAGCAGGTGCGCTAAGCGCCCCTGTTAAACTTCACGCTAAACCTGCGTCACCACCTCGGTGGCCAGACTGAAGCGGTTCCGCCCTGCGTGCTTGCTGGCGTACAGCGCGGTATCGGCGGCCCGCACCAAATCTTCCAGCGCCACCCCAGGCTGCCCGGCGGCCACGCCCAAGCTGACCGTGCACAGGTACGCCGTGGTGGCGAAGGCCTGCTCCACGTTGGCGCGAATCCGTTCGGCCAAGCGGGCCCCGGCTTCAGCCCCCACTTCGGGCAGATACACCGCAAACTCCTCACCGCCAAAACGGCCGCACACGTCGGTGCTGCGGGCCGCCTGGGCGATGATCTCCGCCACCTGCGCCAACACCGCATCACCATCGGCATGGCCGAAGGTGTCGTTCAGCTTTTTAAAGTGGTCAATGTCGGCCAACACCAAGGTCACCGGTCGCTGATAACGCCCTTGACGGTGCAACTCCTCGGCCAGCAAGCGGGTGAAGGTGGTTTTGTCGTACAATCCGGTCAGGCCGTCGCGGCAGGCGGTGGTGGCGAGCAGGTTAAATTTCTGTTCCTCAATCAGCCCGGTGTGCTTCATCAACCCGGCCACGTTGGTTAGGTAGTCGTGCGCGGCCAGCGGGATGCCCGGGTCACGCCCCAACTTTTTCAGCAATTCGGCCCGGTGCTGGCTGATCTCCGCCCAGAGAATCTTGGCCTGTTTGGTGGGGAAACTCTTGTGCGTCAGGGCGTACATCATATCGGCATAGAGCCCCTCGCCGCGCTCGGCCTGCAGCTTTTCCACCTGCGCTTGCTCGCGGGCGTTGAGTTCGCGCTCACCCGCCAACGCCAGCACCAGCCGCAGCTCCAGCGGCGCTTGGCGGGCCGTTTCGGTCAGCGTTTGGTCGGCCGGAGGCGTGGAAAGATGCGGTGCCAGCGTCATGGGCACAGCGTATACTGCTTGGGCTGTCTGGCCAAGCTGGCAGGCTTACCGGCTGCTTAAACTTTGGCCGTTGCTGGCCTACAATTTGGCATCCAGCGGCAAGGTGATGAGGCTGCTGCCGGGTTTGCTCAGGCCATAGCCTTGCAGCAAGGTCGCCCCGGCTTGGCGCGCCAGGGTTTGCGTTTCCTTATCTTCAATCTTCTCGACCACCACGGGCAGCTTCAGGCGTTCAGCCAGGCTACACACATCCTGGAATTCCTTCCGCAAGTCGCCCGAACTGGTAAAGCGCATCATATCCATTTTAATGTAATCGATGCCCAAGGCTTTGGAGGCCTCCACCATCGCGCTGCCGCCGCCAAAGTAATCCACCGCCACACGCGCCCCTTGGCGTTGCAGGGCCTTCAGTAACTGCAAGGCGTTGGGGTCGCGCACCACCTCATTGCTGCGCACCTCAAACATCAGGTGCTTCAGCACGTTGGGGCCGCGCTTGGCCACGTCGCGCAGGTAACCCAAATCTTCCAAGCTGGTGCCAGAGATATTGAGGCTCAACATCACGGTGGGGCTGCGGCCCGCGGCAAAATGTTGCTCAATCACCTTCTCAAACACCAGGGCATCCAACGCCGAAACTTGGCCCATCGCGCCCAACACCGGTAAAAATTGCCCGGGCGCGATCACCCCGCTAACATCGGCCAAGCGGGCCAATACTTCGTTGCCTTCCACGGCGTTGTCGCTGTTGCGGTACATCGGCTGGTACAACAACTCCACCAACCCTTGCCGGATACAACGCATAATCCGGTCCTTCAACACGTCGGGGTCGGGCTCGGGCTCAGGCTGTGGGGCCGTCGCGGCCAACGCTTCTTTGGGTGCCAACGGCTTCAGTTTGGGCTTCAGCAGCGGCCGGTTGTTTGGCAAAGCACGGCCAAAATCCGCCGCCGAATAGGCCCCCGGGCCAGCCACCAAGTCGATGGGCTGCGCCGCCGCCACCGTCTTGGTTTCCCATGCCGGCCGTTGCGCTTCTGGCTCAGGCCGCGCGCGGCCTATCAGGCCAACGGCACGGCCCATTAGTTTTGCCAACAGTGTGGCCAAGGCTTGGCCTCCACCCACACGGTTCCAGAGCACTTCCAGCCGTTGCAACAGCGGTAACAACCGCGGCCCTAATTTGGCCCACAAGGCTGCACGGACTGGCGCAGTGTAGGGCCACAACACGGCCAAGGAAGCCGCCAACGCCCACAGCACCACCAACGTTTTGGCCAATCGGGCCACCGGCGGCAGGGCCTGCAGGAAAGTCACCGTCAGGCCAACCTCCGGGAACACGCGTGACCACGCCGTTTGCGCCACCGCTGCGGGCGGTTCGGTTAAGGTGAGCCGCAGCGGTTCAGTCTGCTGCCAAAACCCCGTCCCTTCCGCATGCGGCAGCTGCAAGGTCAGCGTCATGGGGGTGGGCAGGTCATGTTGCCGCCAGGCGGCAGCCAACTGCCGCACACTCTGCACACGCAACGCATAAATCTGGTACGCCTCCGGCAACGGCACCCGCCAGGCCCAATAGAACATCCCGCTGCGCGTGCCACCCGCCACCAATTTGGCGGTGGTGGGGGGGAGGTCGGTCAGGCGTTTGAGCAGCTCGGCCGCGGGGGCTAAGCTGCCCGGCAACGTCAGCGTACGCCCGGTTTTTACGTCAAACAGCAACAGGTCAGGGTCGCCCAGGCGTTCGGCCTGGGCGGCCAAGGCCCGCGCTGCCGCCGGGCTGGCCAGGCCCAAGGGGGTTTGCAATGCGTCTAGCAACAGGGGGTCGGCCACCATGGGCTGCAAACCTTCCACCGGCGCACTTAACCACGCCATAACGGCGGGGTTGGCGGTGGCCAAGGCCTCGGCCAATTGCTGCTTGGCCTGATAACGCCCCCAAGCATTCAGGCTGCCCCAGGCAAACCAGGCCAGCCCCCAAATCACCGCCAACGCCAACACTTGCAGCATCACCCGCTGCCCCTGGTTCTGCCAACGCTCACGCCACTTGGCCCAACGCGTGGGCGGCGGTGGAGCAGCAGCGGGGGCCGAGTCGGTTGTTGCCATTATTGGCCCAATCGTAGGCCGAAAGCGGCAGCGCCACCAGCACCTTAGCGGGTTTTCGCTGCCTCACTTGGCGTCAGCAATTGCAGCGTGAGGGCATGAATCCGCCCCGCCGCCCAAGCGGCACTCACCGCCTGTTGCACCGTGCGGTGGCGCGCCACGCGGGTCATTGCGGCAAACCCCGCCCAGATGATCTTCACCTTGTAATGCCCACCGTGGTGGTTCACGTCGCGGTTGTGGTCGGCGTGCAGATGGGTGTCATCGCGCACGCTGACGGTGCTGCCCGGCAAGGCCGCTGCCAGCAGCTGCTGCAGTTCGGCTGGCGTTAAGGGGGTGGTGGTGGTAAAAGCCTGCATATGTCTGCATCTTTCAAAGTGGCCACCTGGAATGTCAATAGCCTGCGGCTGCGGCTGCCCCAGGTTTTGGCCTGGCTGCAAGCCAATGAACCCACCGCCCTGCTGCTGCAGGAAACCAAGGTGGAAGACGCGCTCTTTCCGCTGGCCGAGCTCCACGCCGCCGGCTGGCAGGCGGTGTATCACGGCCAAAAAAGTTACAATGGCGTCGCCATTCTGGCCCGTACGCTACCCACCGACGTGCAATTGGGCTTCACCACCAAGCCCGAGGCCACCGAAAACCAAAGCCGCGTGATTGGCGCCACCGTGGCGGGCGTGCGGTTGCTGAACCTGTATCTGCCACAGGGCGAAGCGACCGACAGCCCCAAGTTTGCGTTTAAGGAACGCATTTACCAAGCGCTCACCACCGAACTGCAGACCCTGGCCGCACAGTACCCGCAGTTCATCGCCAGCGGCGACTACAACATTTCCGCCGATGAACGCGACGTCCCCATTCCTGCCAAGCGTGCTGAAAAGCAGGTGATGTTCACGCCCGCCGAACAGAGCTGGTTCAAGCAGGTGCAAACCGCCAGCGGCCTGCGTGACGCCCTACGGCTGATCAACCAAGAAGCCGGCATTTACAGCTGGTACGATTACCGCATGTACGGCCGCGCGCCGCACCACGGCTGGCGGATTGACTACCACCTGGTCAGCCCCGCGCTGCAACCCAAGGTACGCAACGTGGTGCACCACACCGCGGTGCGCGCCCTGCCCCAGCCATCGGACCATATCCCGGTGGTGCTGGAACTGGATTTGGCGTAGGTTGTCACCATGCTGATCTTCCCCAACTTTAACCCGGTGGCCCTGCAGTTGGGGCCGCTCGCGATTCACTGGTACGGCCTGGCCTACGTGGCCGCGCTGGCGGGCGGCCTGTGGTTGGCCAAACGCCTCGCGGCCCGCTACCCAGCACAGAATTTTAAACCAGAAACGCTGGATGACTTCTTCCTGTGGGCGGTGCTTGGGGTCATCTTAGGCGGGCGGCTGGGCTATATCCTGTTTTATAATTTCAGCGCCTATGCTGCCGAACCGCTCGCCATCTTCCGCGTCTGGGAAGGCGGCATGGCCTTCCACGGCGGCGTGTTGGGGGTGGTCATCGCCCTGTTGCTGTTTGCCCGGCGGCACCGGCTGCACGTGCTGGATTTGGCCGACCGCATCGCGCCAGTAGTACCCTTAGGCTGCCTGCTGGGCCGCCTGGCCAATTTCATCAATGGCGAACTGGTGGGCCGCCCGGCGCCTGAAGGCCTGCCGTGGGCGATGATCTTCCCCCATATCGATGCCACCCCGCGCCACCCCAGCCAACTGTATCAGGCGGCATTGGAAGGCCTGCTGGTGGGCGCCATCATTTGGTTGGTGGTGCGCTGGTGGGGGCGGCACGGCACACCGCGCGGGCTGGTGGCCGGGGCCTGGCTGGTGGCCTACGGCCTAGCGCGGGTGGTGGGCGAAACCTTCCGCACGCCGGAAATCACCTACCTGCACGGCACACTGACCCAAGGCATGCTGCTGTCCATCCCGATGGTGTTGGTGGGCCTGTTCCTGCTGACGCGTGCCCGTTAATGGCAGCCCCTGCCACACCAACCCCGTTTCACCGCTTCATGGCCGAGGCCCTTTACGGGCCGGAAGGCTACTACACCCACGGCCGCAACTTCACCACCACCCCGCCGCGCGACTTCACCACCGCCCCCGAACTCACCCCCCTGTTTGGCGCCACCGTGGCCAACTGGGTGGCGGCGCGATGGCAGGCGCTGGGGGCGCCCAACCCCTTTATTTTGGCCGAACTGGGCCCCGGCCGTGGGCGCCTGATGCAGGCCTTGCTCACCCACCTGCAGGCCGCCCATCCCGCCTGTTTCGCTGCCTTGCAGCAGGTTGTCTCCATCGAGGTTTCACCGTTTCTCATCCAGCTCCAGCGGGAAACGCTGCAACATTTTTCATCACGCTGTACCTGGGCCACCACCCTCACCGCTTCCGCCGCGCCCCTCATCCTGGTCGCCAACGAGGTGCTGGATGCCCTCCCCGCCCAGCCCTACCGCCTAACGGCCACCGGCTGGGAGCAGCTGACCGTGCAAGATAACACGCTGCACTGGGAACCCTGCGACCAACCGACCTTACCCCACGGTTGGCAACCGGATGTCGGCGCCAGTTTCGATGCCCTGCCCGACCTCGCCACGTTTCTCACCACCATTCATCAGCATGCCAGCGCGGCGCTGCTGCTTGACTACGGCAGCCCGACTCTGCCCGCAAACAGCCAGAGCACCCTCCAAGCCCTACAACACCATCAGCGCGTGGATTTGCTGCACGAGCCCGGCAACACCGACCTCACGGTGCACATCAACTTTGCCGAGGTGATGCACCAGCTCGGCCCCACCCAATGCACTCTCACGCCGCTGGCCGATTTTCTGCTGCGCCACGGCCTGACCGACC
>JADCGN010000001.1 GCA_020249005.1 Alphaproteobacteria bacterium | reverse complement strand
GGAAGCACCCAGACACAGAAACCGTGGATTTTCAGGATCTGCGCTTGCTGATGCGGGTTGATACCCAGGCCGGCCAGCCCTCGCGCTACCAATGGCTGGCCACCCCCGTGGCAGCGCAAGCCAGCCAAACCGGGTTGGCGGAGGCGCTGACGACGCAGGCCAATGCCTGCCTGGCCAACCTGTTGGGGCTGGCGCCCCAGACCTACGACAGTTCGGACTTCTTGCTAAAGACGACCGTGGAGCAAGGCCCAACCCTGGCCTGCCACTGGCTGCGGCTGGTGTGGGTGGAAGACCCCAAAGCGGCGATGGTCCCCCACGGCGACCGGCTCCGCTGGCTCAGCCGCGCCGAGCTGCAGCGCTACGCGGTGCAAGGTTTGGTGGACTATCCGGTACTGTTGGAAACTGTTGACCAGGCGTTCTTGACGGTTGCCCAGCGCGCGCGGGGGGACGCCAGCTTGAAAAGCCTGGAAGCCACCTGGCAGCTGCCCTGGGTTGAAATCTGACCCGACCGACGACTTCACCGCCGCGCCTTTGGGTGCGGCGGTTTTTGTTATCAAAACTTCTTGATTTTGTATACTTTTAAGTCTATACGCACGATGAAAGGCCCATCGTGGCCCCTGCTAGGCGGGGGCTTCCCGCCGTTTTCTTGCCTCTGGAGGGGCTAAAATGAACGTTTATATCGACGAACATGCCGACTACATTCGCGAGATTCGCGGACCGGATAGCACCGTTTACACGGAAACCTATACTTGCCGGGGGCTCATCGAACAAATCCAGACCTATACACTCCAGGATGGAACAACGAGATACGTTAATTCATGGACTTATGAACCCACCAGCGATAAAGTGACTGTTAACTATAACACCTTCCCTGACTGGTGGCGAGAGCCCGAGAATACCCAAGCACTGGTCAAAAAATACCACACTGGCGCAATGGCCGTTCTGCCGACTACCCGCAACGTCGTAACCTTCTGCACCTACATGGAAGACGGTCGTATGCAGCTGCAGCGGCGCGGCTATCGTGCCCCGAACGGCAATCCAATCGGCAATCCTGGGATGGCTTCCATCAATGGTGGCCTGATGGAAAGCGATATGATCCAGAACGAGTTGTGTCGCGAGGTCATGGAGGAACTCGGGGTGTTCATCTATGAAGATGATGCCACCCACATCGGCGACGTTTACGATGCCGAAATGGGACGGAGCAACCATGTGTTCAGGCTCAACAAAGGCTATGATACTATGCTGATCGAGCAGGCCAAGGGCAATGTCGCCTGGGCCGTCGAGAAGCTGACCAAACCCGAGGGGGTAGGACGGGACTTCAATGTCTGGGCTGAAGAACTGGGGGAGATGCTGACCCGTGGTGAGATGACGCCTATCTCGATCACCATTCTTCAGGCCTTTCCAGAGCTGAAGCCGCCACCGCGTCCCAAAGCTTGATTCGCGCTACAGACAACTAACCGCCGCACCTTCGGGTGTGGCGTTTTTTTTGTCATTCAGAGCGCAGCGAAGAATCCAGGTGTGGTGTCTTGAATGTGCGTACTGACTGAAATCAATGCGTGAGTTTTTCAAAAATTAGACCTGGATTCTTCGCTGCGCTCTGAATGACACTCCCCCTGGTAGGGGCGGATAAAGCCGCCTCATCCCGGCGGAGGCCGGGATCCACGCCAAGAAAAAAAGCGTGGATGGCGGCCTTCGCTGCCATGAGGGAAAGGTAACGCTTAGTCCTTAGCATCCATACCCTTAAAACGGCAGCACCTTATCCACCCAGCGCACGCCGTATTGCGGGCTTTGGCTTTCATCCACCAGGCCCCTCCCCGCGTAGGCGATGCGGGCTTCGGCGATTTTGCTGCTCGGGATGGTGTTTTGCGCGGTGATATCCTCGGGCCGCACCATGCCTTGAATGGTCAGCAGCTGCTTTTCATAGTTCACCAGCACCTCGCGCTGGCCTTGAATCACCAACAGGCCGTTGGGCAGCACCTGCGTCACCACTGCCGCCACGCTGGCGGTCAGGCGGTCGGAACGGTCGGTGCTGGCGTCCCCTTGAAAATCGCGGTTGCTGCTGGTGTTGGCGAGGCCCGTGGGGGTGAGGTCAATCCCACGGGTGAGCAGTTGGCCGGAAAGAAACGGCAACACGCTCACCCCCGCCTGCTGCGTGTTGCTGCGGGTGGCGTCGGTCTTGGCTTCGGTTTCGGCCTCGGCGCGTTCGCTCACCAGCACGGTCAGGATATCCCCCACCCGGTGCGCGCGGCTATCCTTAAAGAATTGGCGGCTGCCGGGTTGCCACAGGCTGCCGGGCATCGGTGGGGCGGCCTCGGGCATGGCAATTGGGGTGGCCACTTGCACCCCTTGGGTGGGCAGCCCCTGCCCCACCCCGGTCATGCTGGGGCGCATGGCTTCGGTACAACCAGTAAGCAGGAAAAGGGACGATGACACCAGGAAAATGGAACATGGAACATGGAAAAAGGAGAGTTTCATGACGATGTACCTTCTTTAATTCACCAGCACCAGGCCGCCGGGTTGCACCACACCCACCAAGGTGGCGCGGGTGGCCGGGTTGAGCAGGCGGATGCTTTGGCCTGCCACGCCATCTTCCAACGCCTGGGCGGTGCCCTGCAGTTGCACGCCGCCACGGGCAAAGCGGAAATCCACCACGCTGCCGCGGCTGACCACGGGGGGTTGGCGCAGGTGCAAGGTGGAAATCGGTACGCCGGCCGGCAGGGCCCGGGTGGTTTGTCGGCCGATCGCCTGCGCGGGCATTTGCACGGTGGAAACAAACACCTGGTTGCCGGGCAGCGTGCGCGAGGTGAGATCGGCGGCCTGGATCACCGTGCCTTTGGCCAGCGGCCCGGCCGGCACGGGCACGCTCAGCGCTGGGGCTGGAGCCGCCGCGGCAGCAGCGGCGACCACTAGGCTAAGAAGACCACCGGCAAACCAACCGCCAAAATCAGTAGCCAGGCCACGGTACGGAAGGTGAAGAACGGCGCGGGCGGCTGGCTGAGGTCGGCGTAGCTGATGAAGGCGTAGCGCCCATCGCGCTGCAGGCGAATAGTCTGCTCGGTCGGTTCGGCATTGAGCCAGTTCACGGTTTTCAGCAACAGGGTTTCCATTGGTTGTTCCCTTGTTTGGTTCCCGCCACTCGCCCCCTCGGCTTGCGGCAGTTGCCCCTGTGCTTAAAAATGCAGCAACTGTGCCAACTTGATTTATTTTATTATTTTTCATTATCTTTTACCCCTAGCGCAGCTGGGTCAGGGTTTGCAGCATCTCATCGGCAGTGGAAATCACTCGGCTGTTGAGTTCGTAGGCGCGTTGCGCGGTGATCAGCCGCGTAATACTCTCCACCGCATCCACGTTGCTGCTTTCCAAAAAGCTTTGCGAAATGGTGCCTGCCCCCTGCTCGGCCGGGTTGGTGTCGGTCGGCGCGCCGCTGGCTTCGGTTTCGCGGTAGAGGTTCTGGCCGATGTTTTCAAGCCCCGCCTCGTTGGTGAACATGGAAAGGGTAATGGTGCCCAGCTGGGTGGTCACGTTGTTCACCTTGGCGGTGACCACCCCGGTGGCGGTGACGGTAAAATCGGTGGCGTTGGTCGGCACGCTGATGGCTGGGTCGAAGGTGTAGCCCTCTTTGGTGACGATTTGACCATCCTGGTTCAGCTGCAGGCTGCCATCGCGGGTGTAGGTGGTGGTGCCGTCGGGCATGGTGATGCGGAAAAAGCCGCGGCCAGAGACGGCCAAATCGAAGGGATTTCCTGTGCCGTTGAGGCTGCCTTGCTTCATCGATTTGTAGGTAGAGCCAACGCTGACGCCAAGACCAATCTGCAACCCGGTGGGGGCCAGGGTGCCCGCTTCACTGGTGATGGCACCAACCCCGATACGGTTTTGATAAACCAAATCGGTAAAGGCCGCATTCTGCTGCTTGTAGCCGGTGGTGTTGAGGTTGGCGATGTTGTTGGAAAGCACGTCCACGTTCAGCTGTTGGGCGTTCATCCCGGTGGCGGCGATGCGCAGCGATTGGAGCATGGGAGGGTTTCCTTCTTAACCTAGTTGTTGCCACTTAAATTCCGAATTGCGCGCTGTTCCAACTCTTCCAAGCTGCGCGCCATGGTCAGGCTTTGCTGGTAGGCGCGGCTGACCGTTTCCATATCCACCATTTCCTGCACCGCATTCACGTTGCTGGCTTCCAGGTAGCCTTGGCGCAATTGCGGTGCGCCGGGCACGGCAAAATCGGCGGGTACGGCCGTTGCCCCCAATTGCGGAATGAAGGCACTGGCGCCCGCACGCTGCAACAGTTTCTGGTCTTCGGGCGAAAACTGAAACACCCCCAAACGCGCCAGCTGACCTTGCTCGGTCCCAATCGTACCGTCGGCGGCGATTTTGATGTTACGGGTTTCAGCCGGAAACTGAATCGGTGCCCCGGCGTTATCCAGCACGGGGTTCCCCTCGGGCGTGACCAGCGTGCCATCGTTGGCCAAGGCAAACTGGCCGCGGCGAGTGTACTGGGTGATGCCATTGACGTTGATGGCAAAGAAGCCGTTGCCGCTTAAGGCCACGTCCAACGGGTTGCCAGTGCTTTCGTGCACGCCATCGGCTTGGCTGATCAGCAAGGCCCGGTCGGCCACGTAGCTGGCGGTGGGCTTGCCGCCCGGGCGGCTGATGACCTCGCGAAAATTCATTTCCAATTTGCGGAAACCGTGCGTGTTCACATTGGCCACATTGTCGGCAATCGCGGCGAATTGCCGCTGCGTGGTGAGCGTCCGGGAAGCGAGCACAGCCAGTTCTTGCATGCCTCAACTATGCATGCTGTGTGCCAAGTTAAAATGTCACGATTTTCCCACGAGTGTGACTTAAATGCGCTTGCGGGGCCTGCGCTTGAAGGGTAGCGTGCAAAGGCTTTGGAACAACAGAAAAAGGCCGCCCATGCCCCAGAAGGACTCCCCCGCCATTCTGCACGACATCCGCACCATCCGCGACATTGAGAGCGCATTAGAAGAGGCGGAAACCTTTATCGGCCGCGTGAAAGCCAACAAGGTGCGGCTGACGTTAACCGACGGTAGCATCTCGATTTCCCGCGAGGAAATGGCCAAAATCACCGACTTGGTGATTACCCTGGAACGCAGCGGCAAGGCCTTGGAAACCGCGGTACGGTACCTGCGAGAACTGATGGCGTATGATGAGGTAACACACCTCTTTTCCCGCCGTTACCTGTTCCATTTGCTGGAAAAAGAGCTGCACCGGGCTCAGCGCTACGATAACCCCTTTGCCGTGTTGGTGTTCGAAATTGACCCCTTCAGTCATAACCCTGAACTGAAGAACCTGGGCCAAGACGACCTCAACCTGCTGTTGGCCGAAGCGGCGCGGGTGGTGCGGAAATTCGTGCGCGACAGCGACAGCCCCGGCCGCACCGGCGAACGGACGCTGATGATCCTGCTGCCCGAAACCACCGCCAAGGGCGCGTTGATCTTAGGCGAACGCATCCGCAAGGCCATTGATAAGACGTATGATTTAAGCATCGGCGCCACCCCGATGACGGTGGTGGGCGGAATTGTGGAAAGCGCCGACCCGGCCGCCACCGATATGGCAGGGCTGCTGTATTTGGTCGACCAAAAACTGGCGGAAGCTCGCGCCAAAGGGCCGAATGTGTTGGTCAAATAACAGTCGTTCCCCATGATGGCCACCCTGCTCTGTCAGCCAAATTCCCGGAAAGCCTCATAAAGACTTGCCAATGCCTGCCGCGCTTGCCGAGCTTTTTCTGGTGATGTCCCCCGACTTGGCGGAGCGGATCCGGGGGTTTGTTCGGGCGGGCGGCGGCAGCTGGAGCACCGAAGAACTGCCGGTTTTAGAAGATCTCGAGGCGCTTTTAACCCAGGCCCGTCGCCTGCGCCCTGCCCCGGTGTTGGCGCTGGTGGCCTTGCCCACGCTCGGCCGTGAGGTTGAACAGGCGTTTGGCCAGTTGGTGGCTGCGCCGAACTTGCAAGTGGCCGTGTTGAGCGAAAGCACCGCGGTGCACGACGCCGCCCAAACGGCCGGGATTGCCTTGGGCTTGAACCTGAGTGATCTTTCGCCGCAACGGCTGAATGATTTGCTGCGCCTGCTGCAAGAATGGCAGCACTTGAAGGCCACCCAACGGCAGATGCAGCAAATGTTCGAGCTGGCCGAGGCCCGCTTCCAAGACATGGCCGATTTGTGTGCTGACTGGCTGTGGGAAACCGACGTGAACCTGAATTTGGTCTTTTCCAGCAGCCGCAAACGCCCGGGCAGCAACAGCGTGAAGGGCAGCAACCTCACGGCCAGCTTTTTGCCGGAAGAAAAGCTGCGCATTGAGGATGACTTCGCCGAGTTGATGCGCACCCCGCGCCCCTTCCATGACCGCGATTACTGGAGTGCCGACCGCTTCGGCAGCCGGATTTGCTGGAGTGTGAGCGGCGTGCCGCTGACCGACGGCGCCGGTACCGTGGTGGGCTTCCGCGGGGTGGCGCGGGATATTTCCAGCCAAAAGGCCAGCACCGACCAAATCTATTACCTGGTGAACCACGATGCGCTGACCGGGGTGATGAACCGTCAGCGCGCCCAGGAAGAACTCAGCCGCACCTTGCGTGCTGCCAAGCGCGAAAACCGCAGCGGCATGCTGCTGGTGCTGGATGTGGACCGCTTTGCCTACGTGAACCAAACCCACGGCCACCTGATTGGCGATAAGTACCTGATTCACCTGGCGCAAGTGCTGAAGGACAACGTCCGTACCGGCGACGTGGTGGCACGCTTGGATGGCGATACCTTTGCCGTGCTGCTGCGCGACGTGCGGGCCGAAGACACCCCGCAGCGCCTGGAACGCCTGCAAGCGGCCTTGGCGGCCCGGCCGCTACCCACCGAAGGCGGCGCGCTAAGCCTGAATGTTTCGGGCGGCGCGGCGTTGTACCCCAAGGATGGCGACGGTGCCGACGATTTGTTGGCCCACGCGATGGATGCCCTGGCGCGCGCCAAGCAACGCGGCCCGCGTAAAATTGAGTTCTTTGACCCCGACGCCACCCAAGAGCATTTGGCCGAAGGCCACCTGGAATGGGTGGAAATGGTCAACGAATGTTTGGCGGCGCAGGAACACCGGATGGTGCTGTACTACCAGCCGATCGTGCCGCTTTCGGGCCCCGCAATTGCCAATAAGACCGAGCATTACGAAGTATTGCTGCGGCTGATTGACCGCGAAGGTTCGCTGGTGGCCCCGGCCAAGTTCATGGCCACCGCCGAGGAATTCGGCCTGATTGGCAAAATCGACCGGGTGGTGACCTTGCGGGCGATTGAGATGCTGAAGCTGTGGCATGGCCAAGGGCGGAAAATCCACCTCAGCGTGAACCTTTCCGGCAAAACCTTCGACAACAAGGAATTTTTGGAAGCCGCCAAGGCCGCGATGGCCAGCGCCCAATTGCCACCCAAAGCCCTGATTTTTGAAATCACCGAAACCGCGCTGCTGCGCGATTTGCAACAAGTGAAGCAGTTCATGACCGAACTACGCGCCTTGGGCGCCGGGTTTGCCCTTGATGACTGCGGCGTGGGCTACAGCAGCTTTAACTACATCCGCCAGCTGGAGCTTGATTTCATTAAAATTGACGGCAGCTTTGTGCGCAACCTGCACCTCAACGGCGATGACCAGGCCTTTGTGAAGGCGCTGGCCGACGTGGCCAAGCAAAAACAAATCTCCACCGTGGCTGAAATGGTGGAACACGAAGCCGCCATGACGGCGTTGCAGGGCCTGGGGATTGACTTCGGCCAGGGTTACTTCTTTGCCCCGCCGCAACCCGAACTGCCCGCGGTGGGCTGGGAGAAGACGTTCGTGCATTAGGCAGCCCGGCTGGCAAAGCCCTTGCGCCAACCGGCGGCTTATGCCATAACCCCGGCGAACGAAACGACCAACGATAACCCCTCAGGGGCAGCGGCACGAAAGCGGATCTTACGGGCGAATCAAAGTAATTTGGCCCCGTCCTTCTCTTCCAAACCACCCCAGAGACGCCAAGAGAAAGCACACAGCTGTGTTCACGATCTATAAGAAGACCATTGAATGGGGCGGTAAGCCTTTAACGATTGAAACCGGCAAGCTGGCCCGCCAGGCCGATGGCGCCGTGACCGTGACCTACGGCGAAACCGTGGTGTTGGGCACCTGCGTGTTCGCCAAGGAACCCAAGGCGGGCGTGGATTTCTTCCCCCTGACCGTCAACTACATGGAAAAGTTTTATGCCGGTGGGCGCATCCCCGGCGGCTTTAAAAAGCGCGAAGGCCAACCCGGTGAGCGCGAAACCTTGGTGAGCCGCCTGATTGACCGCCCCATCCGCCCGCTGTTCCCGAAAGGCTTCAAGCATGAAGTGCAGGTGGTCGCCACCGTGCTGCAGTACGACAAGGAAAACGAAGCCGACATCGCCGCCATGGTGGCCGCTTCCGCCGCGCTGGCGCTGAGCGGCGTGCCCTTCATGGGCCCGGTGGGCGCCGCCCGCGTGGGCTTGATCGACAACACGCTGGTGTTGAACCCGACCGTCTCCGAGCAAGCCAACAGCCTGCTCGACCTGGTAGTGGCCGGCACCAAGGAAGGCGTGCTGATGGTGGAAAGCGAAGCCAAGGAGCTGCCCGAAGAGGTGATGCTGGAAGCCGTGATGTTCGGCCACCAACGCATGCAAAAGGTGATCGCCGCGATTGAAGAGCTGCAGGCCGCCGCCGGGAAACCCGCGTTTGTGCTGCCCACCGCCGAAGACACCAGCGACCTGGAGGCGAAGCTCGCAAAGAGCTACAGCGAGGGCATCGTGGCCGCCTACAAGATTGTGGACAAGCAGCAGCGCGTAGCGGCCCTGAAGGCCGTGCGCGAAGCCGCGGTGACCGAACACGCGGGCCCCGAGGGTGAAGGGCGTGATGCGGCCAAAGCCGACAAGGTGGCGAAGCTGATCAAGGGCATGGAAGCCGACGTGCTGCGCCTGGATGTGTTGAAGAAAAAAGTCCGCATCGATGGCCGCGCCACCGACCAAGTACGCCCCATCGTGGCCGAAGTGGACGTGCTGCCCCGCACCCACGGCAGCGCGCTGTTCACCCGCGGCGAAACTCAGGCGCTGGTGGTGACCACGCTGGGCACCGGCAAGGATGACCAGATCATTGACGTGATGGAAGGCGAGAGCAAACAAGCGTTCTTGCTGCACTACAACTTCCCGCCGTTTTCGGTGGGCGAAACCGGCCGCATGGGGGCCCCGGGGCGCCGCGAAGTGGGCCACGGCAAGTTGGCCTGGCGCGCGATTAACCCCCTGCTGCCCACCAAAGAGCAGTTCCCCTACGTGATCCGCGTGGTCAGCGAAATCCTGGAAAGCAACGGCTCTTCCAGCATGGCGACCGTGTGCGGCACCAGCATGGCGCTGATGGCCGCCGGCGTGCCCCTGCCCCGTCCGGTGGCCGGGATTGCCATGGGCCTGGTGAAGGAAGGCGCCGACTACGTGGTGTTGAGCGACATCATGGGCGATGAAGACCACTTGGGCGACATGGACTTTAAGGTGGCCGGCACGGCCGAAGGCATCACCGCGCTGCAGATGGACCTCAAAATCACCAGCGTGACCAAGGACATCATGGAGCAAGCCCTGGCCCAAGCCAATGCCGGGCGTTTGCACATCTTGGGTAAGATGGCCAAGGCCATTACCGAAGCGAAGGGCGAAATTTCCGACTTTGCCCCGGCGATGGAAACCACCTTCATTCCCAAAGAAGAAATCCGCGTGCTGATTGGCAAGGGCGGCGAAACCATTCGCGGCCTGTGCGAACAATTCAACGCCACGATTGACGTGGACGATG
The DNA here is from genome assembly GCA_020249005.1 of Alphaproteobacteria bacterium. GTDB lineage: Bacteria > Pseudomonadota > Alphaproteobacteria > UBA2136 > UBA6156 > JADCGN01. The sequence continues at coordinate 6,897 of JADCGN010000001.1, read as the reverse complement.
AAGGCAAGGTGGTGGTGGCTTCCACCGACCGCGTGCAGCTGAAGGCCTTGTTGGCAAAGATCAACGGCATGTTCGCCAAGCCGGAAATCGGCGCGCTGTACGAAGGCACCGTGCTGAACACCACCGACTTCGGCGCGTTCGTCAGCTTCATGGACGGCAAGGAAGGCCTGGTGCACGTTTCTGAAGTGGTGCCAGTGCGTCTTGGCCACATCACCGACGTGCTGCAAAGCGGCGACGCGGTGAGCGTGAAGGTGGTGGAAACCGATGACCGCGGTAAGATTCGCCTGACCATCAAGGAGATCCCGCAAGCGGGCGTGGTGGCCGAACGGATTGAAGCGGTACTGGCCAGCGGCGGCACTCAGCGTAAGCCCCGTGAGGATGGTGCTGAAGGCGGTGACGATAACCGCGGCAACCGTGACGAACGGGGCCCGCGCCGTGACCGTGGTGACCGCGGTGGCCGTGGGGGTGACCGAGGCCCGCGCCGTGACGGCGGCGACCGCGGTGAGCGCCGCCCGCGCCGGGATGCTTAAGGTGTCCTCTTCAAAAACCGCCCGTTGGGGCGGTTTTTTTTAGCGCCCGGCGGCGGCGCGGCTGAGGCGGTCGGCAATGGCTTCGCCCAGGCCTGTGGGCGGAATGGGCATGACCGCGATGGCGGTGGGGTGCAGGGCATCCAGTTCGCGCAGCATGGCAAACAGGTTCAGCGCGGCTTCGGCCAGGTCGGCGGTGGGAGAAAGGTTTTTGGTTGGGGGTTGATGGTTGGGGGTTGCAAGGATTTTTTGGGCGTCGCCAAAGGCCAGCAGGGCTTCGCCGGGTTCAAGGTGCGTGGCATTCAGGCGCACAGGCGCCTGCGGGGCGTAGTGCTTGAGCAACATCCCCGGAGCTTTGGGGCTGGCGGGGTCGGTACCTTGTGGCAATGCCAATGGCTGGCCAAGCACGCGTTCGGCGGCCTCCCGTGGCAAGGCCCCGATCCGCAGCAACGTGGGCGTGGCGGTGGTGCAGTCGATGATGGTGCTTTCCAGGCCCAAGGGGCATGGGCCGCCATTCAGAATGGGGAAGTCGGAGCCGAAATCGGCCGCCACGTGGCCGGGGTGGGTGGCCGAGACATGCCCCGAACGGTTGGCGCTCGGCGCCGCCAACGGACGGCCGACCTGCTGCAACACCGCTTGCATCAGGGAGTGCGCAGGGACGCGGATGGCGACACTGGGCAGCCCGGCGCGGACGAGGTCGGGGATTTGGTTGGTGGTTGATGGTTGGTAGTTGTAAGGCACCACCAGCGTGAGTGGCCCTGGCCAGTAAGTGTGTGCCAGTGCGGTGGCCTGCGCGTTAAAGGCGCCATACTGCTGCGCGGTGGCCAAATCTGGCACATGGATGATCAGTGGATTGAAGCGCGGGCGGCCTTTGGCCTGGTAGATTTTCAGCACGGCGGCGGGGTTGGTGGCATCGGCGGCCAGGCCGTAGACCGTTTCGGTTGGGAGTGCGGCCAGGTTACCCGCACGCAATGTGGCGGCGATGGCCTGGAGATTGGCGGGAGTGGGCGCAAGAACCGGCATGGCCCCGCTTTAGCGCGGCGGGGCCATTTTGGCAAACAGGGCCAGGTAGGCAGCCACCACCTGGGCTTCGCTGTAATCGGCCTGCCAGCGGGCCAGGCCGCCTTGCACCACCTTCTTTTGCAGGGCTTTATCAGTCGCCAGGGTGCGGATGGCTTGGGCCAGCGCGGCGGTATCGTCGGGCGGCACTTTAAGCCCTTGCTGGCGGTCTTCCACCAAGGCGTTCAGCCCGCCCACCGCACTGACGATCAGCGGCGTTTCGTGCACCCAGGCGTCGATGGCGGTGTTGCCCAGTGGTTCATGGCGGCTGGGGGCGAGCCAGAGGTCGGCCGCGGCGGCGGGTGCGGCCATGCTGTCGGCCCAGCCCGCGAAGGTGACGCGCCCGGTGAGGCCCAGGCTGGCCGCCTGTTTTTCCAGCGCGGCTTGGGCCGGCCCCTGCCCCACCAAGGCCAATTTAAAGTTGGCGGGCAGCTGAGCCAGCGCGGTGAGCGCCGTATCCACGCCCTTCACGCGGTGCAAGCGCCCGGCCATCAGCAGCCCGATATCGGTCGGCTTCCAGCCCCAGGTGGCGCGTTGGGGTGCGCGGTGTTGCTGCCAGCCCGGCGGCGGCGCGGGAATGAAGTTATGCAGCAGGTGCACGTGGGGCTCCGGCCAGCCTTGCCGCACGCAGTAGGCGGTGATTTCTACGGTGTTGCCGATGAGCTCCGTCACCCGGCCCCGGTAATACTTCAGGTTATAAAACCCGCCCAACCGCGCCAATTTGCTGAAGTTGCCGGATGGCATGAAGGTGACGCCACGGTTCATCCAGGCCAGCGCGTGGGTGGGTTGGAAGTCTGTCGCCACACGCTTGGCCATACGGTGGGTGAAGAACGGGGTGTGGGCATCCCACCAACCGCCAAACGGGGCCAGGGTGTGGGGCAGGTTGAGTTCTAAGCAGCGTTTGGCCACCCAGCCCGGGCGGCAGAGAATGTGCTGCTGGACGCCCGGTTGGCGAGCCAGCGCGGCAAACAGGCGCAAGGCAAAGGTTTCCGCCCCGCCGGGTTTGGCCGCGCCGATGAGGTGCAGCAGGCGCATGGGTTAGGCCTGTTTCAGGGCTTTCCGGCGCTGCTTTTGGTCGGGACGGCTCCAGCCGGTACGGTAGCCCAAAATCGCCGCGAAGGCGAACAGGGCCAGCCAATCCCAGCGGAAGATGCTGGTGTTGGCCAGACCAGTTACCAAAAATGCCGCCACACTGGCGAAGGCCGCCACGCCGTAGAGGTTGCTGCGACCGTACTGCCAAAAGCGGTAGAGCAACAATAACGCCAGGCTGCAGAAAATCCCGAACCCCAAGGCGCCGGTTTCAATCAGCAGCTGCAAGGGCCAGTTGTGCGGGTGGAGATCCACCGCGCCGGGCAGGTAGCGGTAGTTCATCACGCCCACGCCATAGAACCATTGGGCCGGGGTAAAGGCTTGCAGCTGCGCCAAGGCCGCCTGCCACACTTCGCCGCGGCCGCTGAGCATCCCGCGTTCCACGCCGGCTTCGCCGACAATCGTGACACGGTTGAGCATAAACTCAAACCCGTTGGCAAAGCCGTAGGTCAACAATGCCAACAGCACCAACCCCAGTCCGGCCGCCCAATGGCGGCGATGGACGGTGAGGCCATGGTAGCGCCCGGCCAGGCCCACAAAAGCCACGAGCCCCACCAGGCCGCCCACCCAACCCGCGCGGCCCCCGGCCACAAACAGCACAAACAGCCCCAACGCCGCCGCCGGTAAGGCCAGGCGCTGCGCCAGCAACTCCCCTTCCCGCGCTTGTTGGTAAACCCGCGCCCACAGGAAGGGCAGCAACACCGCCAACACGCTGCTGACAAAATTGAGCCGATACTGGGAAGTGGCCTTGTCGGCCCCATGCAAGGCGGTGGCCAGCTGCACGTTGCCGGTTAAGGCGTCCAGCAAGGTCAGGCCGCACAGCACCAGGATCCCCACCACCAGGGTTTGCAGCAGCAACTCCAGCGCTTGCCCCGGCATTTCGCGCAGCGTCATGAACAGCAACCCGGCGCCCAGCGCCACCAAAATCAGCTGCAGCCACTTGTCCATCGCCTTTAAGGGCAGCGGGCCCAACAGCACCCCCGCCGTGGCCGCCAGCAGGAAGGCCACCACCAACAAGGTCACCGCATTGTTGAACAGCAATTTCACTGTTACGCGGAGCGATTCATCCTTGGTGGCCATCAGGCCAGCCATCACCCCCAGCAGCAACACCAACCCCAGCACGCTTTTGCCAACGATAATCAGCGGCATGCACAGGCCAATCAGGACGGCGCTGGCGCGCCACAGAAGCAACTTGTCGGCAATCAACATGGCGCCACTGTAAGCCAAAATGCCCGCCAAAAAAAGCAGATTTTGCTTGAGCTTGGCATACACTCGTTCTAGAATCAGATTATGATCATGCGCTTTGTGGTGGCTGCTGGCGGCGTTGGGCGTTAGCCCGTTTTGCTTTTTTCCGCTTTTTCATTTAGGAATACCCCACCATACAATCCATTTTTGGACTTTTGCGATGCCTGCCACTGAGATGCAACCCCTGGTCAGCCTGTGCCAACGGCGCGGCTTTATCTTTCAATCGGCCGAAATTTACGGCGGGATGAAGGGCCTTTACGACTTTGGCCCCCTGGGTGTGGAACTGAAAAACAACCTGAAGGCCGCCTGGTGGCGCGCCATGGTGCACGGCCGCGATGACATGGAAGGCTTGGATGGCGCGATCATTGGCCACCCGTTGATGTTTAAGTACTCGGGCCACGTGGATACGTTCAACGATCCCCTCACCGAATGCCTGGACTGCAAAGCCCGGATGCGCACCGACAAAATGGCCGACCCCACCGTGTGCGAGAACTGCGGCAGCAAAAACCTGTTGCCGCCCCGGGCCTTCAACATGATGTTCAAGCTGCAATACGGCCCGATGGAAGGCAGCGGCAGCGAGGCTTACCTGCGCCCGGAAACCGCCCAGCACATCTTCACCAACTTCAAGAACGTGCTGGATGCCACCAGCCGCAAGCTGCCCTTCGGCATTGCGCAGATGGGCAAGGCCTACCGCAACGAAATCATCGCGCGGAACTTCATCTTCCGGGTGCGCGAGTTTGAGCAGATGGAGATCGAGTTCTTTGTGCTGCCCGGCGAAGATGAGGCCTGGCACGACAAGTGGCTCGAAACACGCCTACAATGGTGGGAGAGCATTGGCGTGCCGCGCAGCCGGATTCAGGTAAAGGACGTGGCGAAAGATGATTTGGCCCACTACAGCAAGCGTACCTTCGATTTGGAATACGCCTTCCCGCATGGCTACGATGAGATTGAGGGCATCGCCAACCGTACCGACTACGACCTGGGCAACCACACCAAGCATCAGGAAGAATTGAACCTAACGGCCAAAGTGCATAAAAACACCCACAGCAATGCCCGTTTGGCGGTGCAGATCGATGAAGACCCGGAGGCCGCGGCGAAGGGGATCAACGGCCCCAAAAAATGGGTGGTGCCGTTCGTGATTGAACCCAGCGCCGGGGTGGAGCGCGCCTGCCTGGCGGTGCTGTGCGAGGCCTATACCGAAGAAACGCTGCCGAACGGCGAAACCCGTACGCTGCTGAAGCTGAAGCCTCACCTGGCGCCGATTAAGGCGGCGGTGCTGCCCTTGGCCAAAAATAAGCCCGAACTGGTGGCCAAGGCGCAGGAGGTGAAGAACATGCTGCAACGCTTGGGCCTGGGCCGGGTGCTGCTGGATGCCAGCGGCAACGTGGGCAAAGCCTACCGCAAGCACGACGAAGTGGGCACGCCGCTGTGCATTACGGTGGATTTCGACACCCTAAGCGATGGCCAAGTGACTGTGCGCGACCGCGACAGTATGGCGCAGATCCGTCTGCCGCTGGCCGACCTGGCCGCTCACGTGCGTGGGGCGATTGAGGGCTAAGCGCTTGGTCAGTTCCTCCGAACCCTAAAAAAATGGGCGCGCCGTGAGATGCGGCGCGCCCGTTTTAAATTATAAGATATTGATATATTTAATATTATATAAAAATTGCTAAAAATATCTCACCCTCTAAAGATTTATTATAAATTCACTTGACATGATTAGGTATACAATCTAACGTACTGTTATTGGGGCTGCCGTAACTTAGGTGGCCTTAGGGCCATCTTCATTACGGCAGAGACCCGATTCCCCCGCGCGCCAATCACGGAGGTTCCCATGGCCCGCTTCAATCTTGCCCTGGCCGCTGCGGCGGCCCTCGTGACTCTCTCGACCTTCCCGGCGGTTGCCGGCTGGCGCACTGCCGCCGGCTCCAATGGCCAGGCCGAGTGCTGGGTCGAACCCGGTGCCTCGGATGCCATGTCGGCCTACCGCAATGCGAACAACGAGCGCTTCGTCATCTGCCGCGGCAGGTTCTCGGTCACGCACACCCGCAGTGGTGTGCGTATCGCCGGAGTCGCCCGCGAGACCAGCACGCACATCGTGACCACCGATGGGGCGCGATGCCCCAAGCAAGGGTCGCGCCAGTGTCAGTAATTGCTGAGCACTGATGCCCAAACAAAATCAATAGAGCCCGTTCTTCTTTAAAGAACGGGCTCTTTCTATTAGTCGCTACATTGAATCGCCGCAGCCATCATTCCCACCACCACCATTGCCGGCATCACAGCCACAATCACCCGCACTGTCACCACCGTCACCACCATCACCTCCCCCATAATCATGAGTGGTCCAGCCTTGGTTCATGTTGGTTTGAGAACAATACTCCTGTAGCAGGTTAGGGCTATCCGAGGAAATCACATTGGTGGTCAGCAGGTCGTTGTTCAGCCCCACCGTCACGTTCACCAGACCGCTGTTGAAGCGGGTTTGCAGTTCGCCACCGCAGTTGGTGCTGTAAACACTCTTGCTGCTGGTATAGCTCCAGTTCCGCTTCAGCACCATCTGCGTGCCATCCCACACATAACCGGCCGGGCTTAAGTCCACCGTAATGCTGCCCGGGCGGTAATCGGTAATGCAACCCTGGTTGATGTTCCCCGCCGGCTTAAGCTCACACACCGGCGGCGGTTGCACGCCGGGGATCTCAATCGTCCGCGTCACCTGCTGCGGCGTGCCGTTCACCATCACCGTGGTGGTGGTCACGATGATCGTAGGGCTGACGGGGGGGGACTCGGTGCACACCTCCACCGTCGAGCCATCGCACGGGACCTGCACCTGGCGTTGCTGCGGGCGCTGGCAGGCCACGCTGGCCACGCTCCACGCACCGCGGCTGACCACTTCCACCTGACCTTGGGTGGTCAGGCGTTCCACCAGCGGCCGGCTGAGGGTGACGCCCGCCCCTTGCCAGCCGGTTTCTTTGCTGGTGGCTTG